>NZ_DKJF01000060.1:0-60478 GCF_002454615.1 Pseudomonas sp. UBA6699 | reverse complement strand
CGACGCAAGGCCGCTCCTACATCTGTTTCGGGCCAATTACTCCTGAGTCCTTGGCGCGCGCACCCTGGGTGTATGACTGGAAACTGTAGAAAAGCAGCAGCGCCCCCTTCGATATCGAAGGGGGCAAGCAAGGCGGGCAGCGATGACTTCACAGGAGCGACTGGCCCGAAACAGATATGGGAGCGGCCTTGCGTCGCGATGCGCCGCGCGGGCGGCGCTCGGTCTGATAGACGCTGCAAAAACCAAGGCGTACACGTTAGAATGCCCAACTGCCTCCCCCCCTCGGACCCTGCCCCTTGCTCACCGAACCCCGCCGCCGCGCCTTCCTTTCCGCCATGCAAGTGGTGCACTGGCTGCCGCGCGCCGAACTGCCGTTCGCTGCGCCGTCGCGCCCCGAGTTGCTGCTGCCGGTGGCCCCGGTCGAGGACCTCGACTTCGATGTGCTGCCGCCAGCCCCTGGCAACGAAAAGCCGATCGCGCCCCAGGCGCGCTCCGCCGAGCGGCCCAAAATCGAGATCCCGCGGCCCGGCAGTGGGCCCAAGCCGGCGGTCAAGGCGGTCGAGGCCGAGGCGCAACCCGCACCACCAAGGCCGGCGCCGGTGCCACCGCCACGTTTCGCGCTGCAGTTGCTGCGCGCCGGCAGTTGCCTGCTGCTGGTCGAACTGGCCACCGGCCAGCCGTTCCAGAGCCGCGACCCTTCCTACCTGCTGCTCAAGGACATGCTGCGCGCCGCCGGGCTACCCGATGCACCGCAGATCATCGGCGAGCCGGTGCGCTGGCCGTTGCTGGTACGCGGCAACATGGACCAGGGCCCGGAGGCGGCACGTGATTTTGTCCAGGGCTTCGTCCAGGCGCGCCTGGAAGACGCGCCGTGCACCTGCCTCTGGCTGGTGGGCCTGCCAGCGGTGCGCTTTGCCGCCAACGCCGACGCCCAGGCCTATTACCAAACCCTGAAGCTCGACGGCCTGGGCGATGCCTGGGTCTTGCCGGGCCTTGAACTGTTGATGGACGAGCCGCAGCGCAAGGCGGACGTCTGGAAAGCCATGCGCCAGCTGATGGCGCGCTGGAAGAGCGTTGAATGAGTGACTCGATCAGTTTTCGCCCGATGACCGAGGCGGATCTGGATGCCGTACTTAAGATCGAGTATGCCGCGTTCAGCCACCCCTGGACCCGCGGGATTTTCCAGGATGCGCTCAAATCCTACGAAGTCTGGCTGATGTTCGATGGCGAGCAGCAAGTGGGCCACGGGGTGATCAACGTGATCATCGACGAAGCGCACCTGCTCAACATTACCGTCAAACCCGAGAACCAGGGCTGCGGCCTGGGCCTGCGCCTGTTGGAGCACCTGATGGCCCGCGCCTACCAGCTCAATGGCCGCGAATGCTTCCTGGAAGTGCGCGCCAGCAACCAGTCGGCCTACCGCTTGTACGAGCGCTATGGCTTCAACGAAATCGGCCGTCGCCGTGACTATTACCCAGTGGCGGGTGGCCGTGAAGATGCCCTGGTGATGGCTTGTACCCTGCTTGAAGACTGACCCTGCGTGCTGCCTGGTTAACATCACCTAGCGCGGCTGCCCCGGCACCGGTGGTGCGGGGGCGTCAGGCTGCAACAAGCCCAAATGAGCCAGACAGGCATGGCACTCTTCCATGACCCAGCCTGTGAAGCGCTGGCGCTTGCCACCATCGTTCAACGGCTGGGGGCTGAGCAGGTGGTAGGCCGAGCCATCGCGGATAAACCCGAACGGCGCCTGCAACTGCCCGCTGTCGAGTTCGTCGCGCACCATCAAGGCAGAGGCCATGGCCACGCCCAAACCGGCGCTGGCAGCCTGGATCGACAGATAGAAATGCTCGTAGTCGCTGCGTTCGCAGTGCCGCGCCCGTTGGCCGCTGAGGCGCAGCCAAGTGGGCCAGGCAGCGGGGCGGGTGGTGCTGTGCAGCAGGCGTTGGCCGTCGAGCCGGAACCCGGCGCTGGGGCGGCACACCGGGCCGACCCACTCATCGCAGACCTTCTGGTTGAACAACTGGTTACCCCAATGGAAATCGTCACGGCGGATGGCCAGGTCGACGCCGCCGCGGGCGAAGTCCAGCGGACCGCCAGCGGCTACCAGGTGCAACTGCAGATCGGGGTGGGCTGCATGGAAACGCGGCAGCCGCGGGATCAGCCAGCGCATGGCGATGGTCGGTTCGCAGGACAGCACCAGCACATTGTCGCGGGCCTGGTGTTGCAAGCGCCGCACGGCGCCTTCCAGTTGTTCGAAGATCGCCTGGGTGGTGCCGTGCAGCGCGCGGCCGGCGGCGGTGAGAAAAATGGCCCGGTTGCGGCGCTCGAACAGTTCTACGCCAAGGCTTTCTTCGAGCAAGCGCACTTGCCGGCTGACGGCGCCGTGGGTGACGTGCAGGTGTTCGGCGGCGCGCACGAAGCTTTCGCTTTGGGCGGCGATGTCGAAGTAGCGGAAGGCGTTGAGTGGGGGCAGTTTCATGGCAGTTCTCCAAGCCGGCACTGCAGCGTTGGGCAGCCTGCACAATCACACGCTGGCTGGAGCAGGCGCTAGCTATCTGTGACTGAAACTATCAGATTTACGCCACGATAAATCGATTTTTCCTGCGCCTTAAGCTCCCGATAATCCTCGGTCTGTGCATTTTCATCGCCTATCGAGAGCTATCCCCATGACCGAACTCGTCGCCGTCGCCATATTCACCCTGCTTGCCGTCATCAGCCCCGGTGCCGACTTCGCCATGGTGACCCGCAGCAGTTATGCACAAGGCCGCAAGGCCGGGCTGGCTGCCGCAGTGGGGATCGCCTTGGGGGTCCAGGTGCACGTGCTGTACACGGTACTGGGCATTGCCGTAATCATCAGCCAGAGCCCGATGCTGTTCCTGGCCATGAAGGTGGTGGGCGCCGGGTATCTGATCTACCTGGGGTACAAGTCGGTCACCAATACCCGGCGCATCAGCCTTGAGGGTGGGGCGCCTAACAGTGCCTCGGTGCTGCAAGCCCTGCGCACGGGGTTTTTGACCAACGCACTGAACCCCAAGACCATGTTGTTCGTGGTCAGTGCCTACACCCAGGTCGTGCAACCGGGCAGCTCGTTGCAGCTGGCATTTGCCTATGGTGCGTTCATGTCGTTCGCGCACTGGCTGTGGTTCAGCCTGGTCGCGGTGTTTTTTTCCAGCACTGCCTTGCGCAAGGCCATGATCGACCGCCAAGTGCTGGTGGACCGCGTGATCGGCCTGGCGCTGATCGGGCTCGGGTTGACCGTGGCAGTGAGCGGCATGCGCTGACGCCCAAGGGGCAAGAGGGGGTAGCAGCGCCGGGGCTGCTTTCGATGCGGCAGTTCTCGCAGGCAAAGAAAAAGGGCTTACCTTGCGGTAAGCCCTTCGTCTTGTTTGGTGGCTACACAGGGACTTGAACCCCGGACCCCAGCATTATGAATGCTATGCTCTAACCAACTGAGCTATGTAGCCGATGGCGCGCATTATTCTCTTGAACGCCCCCCCTGTCAACACTCATTTCAAAAAAAATTTGCACGCTTTCAAAAACTTAGCGGGCAGGGCCGGTTCTAGCGCACCACAAGCCAGTGCCCGAGCACGCCTTGTAGCTGCAGATGCTGGGCGGCGGCCAGGGATTGCAGGGTTTCCCCGGCGCGGTCGAGGTTGAAATCGCCGCTTACACGGCGATGGGCCAGTTGTTCATCCATAAGCCATACCCGCTGGCCTTGGTAGCTGGCCAGGCGCTCCAGCACCTGCCCCAGCGGCATGTCGCTGGCCTTCAGATAGCCGCTGCGCCAACTGTCTACGGTTTTCAGGTCCGCTGGGCGTACCGTGCCGATGCGCGTGTCATCGAAGGTTACCCGTTCACCCTTCGAGACCAGGCGCTGCTCACCCCCCTGCACGACCATGGCCTTGCCACTGATGACCACCAGTTCGTCATGGTTGGCATGGCGGGTGACTTGCAGGCGGGTGCCGAACACCTGGATGCGTGCGTTACCCACTGCCACCTCCAGGGCGCGCCCATCGAGCGCCACCTGCAGGTACACCTGGCCCTGTACCAGATGCAGCTGGCGGGTACGGCCGCGCAGGTCCACGTTCATCGCACTGGCGCTGTCCAGGCTCAAGGTCGTGCCATCGGCCAGGCGCGTGCTGCGCCGCTCGCCCACATCGGTGTGCAGCTCGCTGGCCAGGCGCTGCATCCACGGCCAGTAAAGATAGGTAGCGGCGGCCAGGCCCAGGAGAAAGCACAGCGCCACCCATTTGCCCAGGTGACTGCGGCGCTCGCTTGGCGGCCGTGGGCGAGGGCGGGCGGGTGAGGGCTGCACCTGCTGCCAGAATCGCTCCAGCTCGGCATAGGCCTGGGCGTTTTCAGCGGCTTGGCACCAGGCCGCGAAGGCCCGGCGCTGGGCGTCGTCACAGTTGGGGTGGCGCAACGCCGAGAACCACTCGAGCGCTTCCTGCTCGGGGTCGGGTTGCAGCGGTTTGGCGGGCATCGGGCTCATCGGTACGGTCTGCTCGCGAGTGGGGCCAGTGGGCCCAACGATGACAGGAGAAGTAGACAAGGATGCTAATTATATTGAGAACCATTTTCAAGAACGTCGCGACAGAGGGAAAAAAAGGTAGCTATGTATCTATTTGTTTCCCGATAATCGGATCCCAAACCTGAGGACGGAGATTTAGGCAAATGGCCACCAGTAGCGCCTCCACCGCATCCAGCCAGGCACCGGCCAACCACGCCACGCCGCTGGTGATGCGCATCATCGGTTTCTGCGCGCTGGCGCACCTGATCAACGACCTGATCCAGTCGGTACTGCCGGCGATCTACCCGATGCTCAAGGCCAATTACAACCTGAGCTTCGCCCAGATCGGCATGATCACCCTGACGTTCCAGATCACCGCCTCGCTGTTGCAGCCCTGGGTCGGCTTTTTCACCGACCGTCGGCCGGCACTGAACCTGCTGCCGCTGGGCACCTTGTGCACCCTGGTGGGGATCGTGATGCTGGCCTTCGTCGGCAGCTTCCCGATGATCCTGCTGGCGTCGGCACTGGTAGGCATCGGTTCCTCCACCTTCCACCCCGAAACCTCGCGTATCGCGCGGCTGGCCTCCGGGGGGCGCTTCGGCCTGGCCCAGTCAACCTTCCAGGTGGGGGGCAACACCGGTTCGGCGCTGGGCCCGTTGCTGGCGGCGGCCATCGTCATTCCGTTCGGCCAGACCCACGTGGCCTGGTTCGGCCTGGCTGCGTTGTTCTTCCTTGGCGTAACCCTGATGCTGCGTGGCTGGTACAAGGAACACCTTAACCAGGCCAAAGCACGCAAGGCGGTGCAGGCCACCCATGGCATCTCCCGCCAGCGGGTGATCGTGGCGCTGATCGTGTTGGGCTTGCTGGTGTTCTCCAAGTACTTCTACATGGCCAGCTTCACCAGCTACTTCACCTTCTACCTGATCGAGAAATTCGCGGTATCGGTAGCCAGCTCGCAGTTGCACCTGTTCCTGTTCCTCGGGGCCGTGGCGGCGGGGACATTCTTCGGTGGGCCGATCGGTGACCGTATCGGGCGCAAGGCGGTGATCTGGTTCTCGATCCTGGGCGTGACCCCGTTCACCCTGGCGCTGCCCTATGCCGATCTGTTCTGGACCACGGTACTGAGCGTGGTGATCGGCTTCATTCTGGCTTCGGCGTTTTCCGCCATCGTGGTGTATGCGCAGGAGCTCGTGCCGGGCAGCGTGGGCATGATTGCCGGCATCTTCTTCGGCCTGATGTTCGGCTTTGGCGGCATCGGTGCGGCACTGCTGGGGTACGTCGCAGACTTGCGGGGCATCGAATACGTCTATGGCGTCTGTTCGTTCCTGCCGCTGTTCGGATTGCTGGCGGTGTTCCTGCCCAATACCGGCAAGCGCTGATTTCGTCGGGGCCGCTGCATGCGGCGGCCCATGCCGATTGACGACCGGACTGTCCTTGGCCTAGAGTGCCGCCACTTTCCCCTCCCACCTGCGTAGTAGCCAAGCAATGCGCCGTACCCCGTCACTGCCCAGCGCCCGCCAGCCTGCCCTTCAGGGCTTGCGCCATGCGTGGCCGAGCGACACGGTACTCAAGCGCCGCCGCAGCGTGCTGTTTGCCTTCACCTTCTCGCCACACTTCGCCTGACCTGATCTGCGCGTTCGCGCCGCTGGCCACTTTGGCCTGCGCGCCTGTGTCTGCACGTTTTTCCGGTTTGCAAGGAGTGGTACATGAACATGCGTTTGCTGGCGGGCCTGTTGTTCGCCGTTTCGGTCGTGGGTTTCAGCCTGGGTGCGAGCCTGCCCCTGGTTTCGTTGCGCCTGCATGAAGCAGGGGCGGGCACCCTGGAAATCGGCATCATCTCGGCTATTCCTGCTGCCGGCATGATGCTTTCGGCGTTCCTGGTCGATGCCTGCTGCCGCCACCTCACCCGGCGCACCATCTACCTGCTGTGTTTCAGCCTGTGCACACTCAGCATCGCCCTGCTCGAAGCGGCCTTTGGCTCGCTGTGGCTGCTGGCGCTGCTGCGCCTTGGCCTGGGGCTGGGCATGGGTATCGCCATCATCCTGGGCGAGTCGTGGGTCAACGAACTGTGCCCGGAGCACAACCGCGGCAAGATCATGGCCCTGTATGCCACCAGCTTTACCGGCTTCCAGGTGCTCGGCCCGGCCATGCTGGCAGTACTGGGGGCGGACAGCCCATGGATCACTGGCGTGGTCACCGTTGGCTATGGCCTGGCCTTGCTGTGCATCGTGCTGACGGTGCCCAATGACCATGTGGCGCACGAAGAAGGCGAGAAAAGCTTTGGCCTGGCGGGGTTCTTCCGGGTGGCGCCGGCGTTGTGCATGGCGGTGCTGTTCTTCTCGTTCTTCGACGCCGTGGTGCTGTCGTTGCTGCCGGTATACGCCAGCAGCCATGGCTTCGCCGTGGGTGTGGCGGCGTTGATGGTGACGGTGGTGTTTGCCGGCGACATGTTGTTCCAGCTGCCGCTTGGCTGGCTGGCCGATCGGGTCGAGCGCACCGGGCTGCACCTGGTGTGCGGGCTGGTGGCGATGTCGATCGGTATAGGTTTGCCCTGGTTGCTGGACCTGACGTGGCTGTTGTGGCCGCTGCTGGTGGTGCTGGGGGCGGTGGCGGGGGGGATCTATACCTTGGCGTTGGTGCTGATCGGCCAGCGCTTCAAGGGCCAGGACCTGGTCACCGCCAATGCCAGCGTGGGCCTGCTGTGGGGCGTAGGCAGCCTGGTAGGGCCGTTGGTCAGTGGCGCCGCGATGGGCGTGGCGCCGCATGGCCTGCCAATGGCGCTGGCGCTGATGGCCGGGCTGTTCGTGTGCTTTGCCCGGCAGTCGTTTCGGGCTGCGGGCCGCCTGCGCGCGTTGGCGGACTGACGGCTTCGGGGTTGCTTCGATCATGAATGGCCGCGTTGCGGCCCATCGCGATACAAGGCCGCGCCCGCGCGCGTCAGGCGGCTGCGATGCTGACCCAATACCGGGTATGGTACTCGACCCGCACCGGCAGGCTACGGCTGAGCAGGTGCAGGATGGCGCCGGTGTCGCTCAACTGGAAGGTGCCAGACACCATCAGGCTGGCCACTTCCGGCGCACAGCGCAGCAGGCCCGGGCGATAACGGCCCAGTTCGGCGACAAACTCGCCAAGCGGCATCTGCTGCACGCTGAGTACGCCGTCAGTCCAGCCCCACGGGTCACTGTGCAACGTTACGGCCTGGACACGGCCGTCGCGCCACACCTGCAAGGTCTCGCCCGGCTGTACTTGCCTGCGCAGTGCCGAGGCGGGGAACAGCGTGACCTGGCCACGGCGCACCGCCAGCAGCAGGCCCTGGCGGTTTTCACGCAGCAGCAACTGGCCGTCCAGGGTGACCAGCCGCCCAACCGGCGTTTCGATCAGGAACGGCCGGTGGTCGTTGGCGTTGCTCTCCAGGCTCACTTCACCGCGTAGCAGCGCCAGCTGGCGCTGTTCAACGCTGTAGTCCAGGTCGATGGCGCTGGCAGTGTTCAACTGGATACGGCTACCGTCGCGCCCCTGCACCTGGCGACGCTCGCCGACGGCGGTGCTGTTGTCGGCCAGCAGCTCAGGTAAACCCAGTGGTTCACGCGCCGTCAGGCCCAGGCTGCCGCCGACGGCCAGCAGCGCCAGCAGCTTGAGGTGGTTGCGTCGGCTGCCACGCTGCTGCTGGCTGCCTTCCAGGGTGCGCCGGCTCAGGTCCTTGGGCAGCCCTGCCAGTTCGTCGCTGAGCAGGCTTACGCGCTGCCAGGCCAGTGGGTGATGCGGGTGGCTGGCCAGCCATTGCTCAAACTGTTGCCGGGTACGCGGGCAGGGGCTGTCGAAGCGCAGCTTCACCAGCCAGTCGATGGCCTGGTCAACCTGGGCTTGGGTGGGGGTGGTATCAGGCATCGGCGTAGCGCAACCGGTAGCAGACGCCCAGGGCGCTGGCCAGGTCGCGCTCGATGGTCGCGCGCGACACGTGCAGCTGCCGGGCGATCTGGACAATGCTCAAACCGTCCAGCTGGGCCAGCAGGAAGGCCTGGCGCGCCCGCGGTTTGAGCTGATGCAGGGCGCGGTCCAGGCGCGCCAGGGCATCGAGGATGAGTAACCGGGCCTCTTCGCTGGGCACTTCGGTTTCTGGCACCTGGGCCAGGCTCTGCTGGTAGGCCCGCTCCAGTGCGCGTCGGCGGAACTGGTCGATCATCAAGCCGCGGGCAATGCTGCTCAGGTAGGCGCGCGGTTCTTTCAACGGCGATGCCTGGCGCGCGCGCAATACCCGCACGAAGGTATCCTGGGCCAGATCGGCCGCATGTTCACTGCACCCCACGCGGCTGCGCAGCCAGCCACGCAGCCAGGCATGGTGGGACTGGTAGAGCAGAGCGACCTCGGCCGGTTTGAGCGTGTCGTTGATCTGCATCGTTGCCAAGGCCGGTCCCATGAGGTGTGCGAATGTGAACAGTTCTCAATTCTATGCGCGGAGGATGGCGCGGGGCAATGGTGAGCCAGGAATTAGCCGCGCAAGAACCGGCGTTCCCCCGATGAACGGCTGCGCTAAGCTGCACCTGCACTCGAATTGATGGAGCCGCCATGATTCTGGCCGACCTTTCCCCTGCGGCTTACCGCCAAGCCGGCGAATACCTGGCGGCGCTCGACCCTGACTGGGCGCGACATGTCGCCGCGACCGGGCCATGCCTGCACCAGGCCACCCCTGGCCGCGAACCTTACGAGGCGCTGGTGCGCGCGATTGCCTACCAGCAGCTGCATGCCCGGGCGGCTGAGGCTATCCTGGGCCGGTTGCTGGCGTTGTTCCCGCAGCATGCGTTTCCGCCGCCCGAGCAGTTACTGGCCGCAAGCCCGCAAACCCTGCGCGCCTGCGGTTTTTCGGCGAGCAAGATGGCGACTATCCAGGGCATTGCCCAAGCCAGGCTGGACGGCCTGGTGCCGACCCGCGAAGCAGCACTGGCCATGAGTGACGACGCCCTGATCGAACGCCTGGTAGCGCTGCGCGGGGTAGGGCGGTGGACGGTGGAAATGCTGCTGATCTATAGCCTGGAGCGGTCGGATATCCTGCCCGTCGACGATTTTGGCGTGCGCGAGGGGTATCGCCGCCTCAAGGGCCTGGACAAGGCGCCGACCCCGGCGCAGATGCGTTCGCTGGGCGGCGCCTGGCGGCCATACCGAACCGTGGCGGCCTGGTACCTGTGGCGCGCCTAAGGTTTTTACACCGCCAAGGCCGGAGCCGGCCGCACGAGTCTGGAAGCATACCCAATGACCGCCTACACCACCCCCGACCAACGCTGGCAAGCCGTCGAAGCCCGCGACCCCGCTGCGGTCGGGCACTTCGTCTATGCCGTGCGCACCACCGGCATCTATTGCCACCCCAACTGCAAGTCGCGGCTGGCCAAGCGCGGCAATGTCGAGTTCTTCGATACCCCTGCGTTAGCCGAAGCCGCTGGCTACCGTGCGTGCAAGCGCTGCACCGCTGGCGCCAAGCCCAGTGCGGCGCGCCATAGCCAGTTGGTCATCCGCGCCTGCCGCCTGATCGAAGCCAGCGACCCCAGCCCCAGCCTCGACCAGCTCGCTGCGCAACTGGCCGTCAGCCCGTACCACCTGCACCGGCTGTTCAAAGCCGAAACCGGCGTTACCCCCAAGGCCTACGCCAGCGCTTTTCGCGCCCGGCGCCTGCGCGCGCACCTGGAAGATGCTCGGTGTTCGGTCACCGATGCCATCTACGACGCCGGCTACACCTCCAACAGCCACTTTTATGCCAGCGCCGACCAGCGCCTGGGTATGCGCCCCCGGCAGTACCGCGCCGGGGGCGCAGGGGCCACCATTCATTTTGCCCTCGGCCAGTGCTACTTGGGCGCCATCCTGGTGGCCCAAAGCGACAAAGGCATTTGCGCGATTCTGCTGGGCGACGACCCTGAAACCCTGCTGCACGAACTTCAGGATCAGTTCCCCAAGGCCCGGTTGATCGGCGGTGACCGCGGTTATGAGCAACTGGTTGCCGAGGTGGTGGGGTTCGTCGAGGCCCCGGCGCTGGGCCTGGGCCTGCCGCTGGATGTACAAGGCACAGCGTTCCAGGAGCGCGTGTGGCAAGCCCTGCGCGAGGTGCCGGCTGGCAGCCGCATCAGCTACAGCGACCTTGCCGAACGCATTGGCGCGCCCAAGGCGGTGCGGGCGGTAGCCCTGGCGTGTGCGGCCAATCGCATCGCCGTGGCCATACCTTGTCACCGTGTGGTGCGCCGGGATGGCGACATCAGCGGCTACCGTTGGGGCGTGGCGCGCAAGCAGCTACTGCTGACGCGAGAAACGGCACTCTCCTGATGCCTTGAAGCCGCGTAGAATCCCCCGCCAAATCGGATTGTAAAGAGGAATATTCGATGAGGCGTCTGAGCCTTGTTCGTTTTTGCCCTGGCCTGATGGCCATGCTGGCGCTGCTGCTGGTGCTCACCGGCCCGGCCGCGGCGGCCCCTGCCACGCCGTTGTCCAACCCGGCCAATGCGGCAGCCCCGGCAGTGGATGAAAACGCCAGTATCGAGCAGTTGAGCGATAGCCTGGACCAGATTCGCCAAGGCGTCAGCAGTAACGCCAACGACGACCTGCTGTCGCAGTTGCGGCTGGCGGCCATGCAGGTTCAGCGCCAGGCTGATGCCTTGAGTGCGCAGCGCACCACCGATGTGGAAAAGCTCGACGACAAGCTCAAGGTGGTTGGCCCGGCCCAGCCCGACGAGCCTGCGGCCCTGACCCAGCAGCGCAAGGCCCTGGAGGCCGAGAAAAAGGCCTTGGTCGCCCAGCAGGACCAGGCCACCAAGCTGACTCAGTCGGCGCGCGACCTGTCCACGCAAATCGTCAACTTGCGCCGCAGCCAGTTCAACTCGCAGATCACCAGCCGCGCCGCCTCGCCGTTGAGCCCGGCATTCTGGCAGAGCATCATCCGCCCAACCCAGGATGACGTGGCGCGCCTGCGCGACCTGCGGGGCGAAGCAGCCGTTGCCATTGGCAGCGCGTTCAGCCCCGAGCACCGCTGGCCGTTCATGGCCAGCCTGGTAGCGGCCATCCTGGTCTGGACCCTGGTGCGCCTGTGGATAGAGCGGCTATTGGCCCGTGCCATGGTCCGCTGGTTGCCCGAAGGCCGGCTGCGCCGCAGTGCCCTGGCGCTGGGGGTCAGCCTGGCAACACTGGGCACCATCGCCGGTTCGGTTTCCCTGCTGCGCTGGGGGTTGGAGAGCAATGCCGAACTGGGCAGCGATATCGCCAGCCTGGTCAACCACATCCTGGCGCTGGTGGTGTTCAGCGCGTTCATCGCGGGCCTGGGCCGTGCCATGCTGATGCTGCAGCGCCCGTCCTGGCGCCTGCCGGCCATTAACGACGAAGTGGCCAGCGCGCTGGGCTGGTTCCCCAAGGTGCTGGCCCTGGCACTGATGGTCATGATGACCATGGAGCGCATCAACACCGTGATCGGTGCCAGCCTGGCGCTGACCGTGGCGGTGAACGGCCTGACCGCGCTGGTAGTGGCGATGATCTTCGCCGGCGCGTTGCAGCGCTACCGCCGCACCCTGCGCAAGCTTGAACTGGAACGCCCCACCGGCCTGGGCGGGTTGATCCCGTTCGTGATGGTCATCTGGCTGGGGGGGATCATGCTGGCCATGGTGACCGGCTACCTGACCCTTGCCTACTTCCTTACGGCCAAGCTGCTGTGGGTCAGCCTGGTGATCACGTGCGCCTACCTGTTGACCAGCTTCTTCGGTGACCTGTGCGAAACCCTGCTGTCGCCACGCCAGCCCGGCGGCCTGGCACTGGCGTCGACCCTGGGGCTGGCGCCACGTCACCAGGCCCAGGCCAGCACCATCCTGGCCGGTATCGGCCGCACCGTAGTGCTGTTCCTGGCGCTGCTGCTGGCGTTGATGCCGTCGGGCACCAGCCCCAGCGAACTGCTGCTCAGCCTGGGCGACTGGGACGGCACCGGTGGCAAATTGCTGGGCAACCTGAACATCGTGCCGCAGGACATTCTGCTGGCGATGGCGATTCTGCTCGGCGGCTTGTTCGCCATCCGGGTGGTCAAGCGCTGGCTCAGCGAACGGCTGTTGCCGGAAACCGACATGGATGCCGGCATGCGTGCCTCGCTGGTCACCCTGGTGGGCTACCTCGGGTTCATTTTCCTGGCCATGCTGGTGATGTCGACCCTGCGCATCAACCTGACCAGCCTGACCTGGGTGGTCAGTGCCTTGTCGGTCGGTATCGGTTTTGGCCTGCAGCAGATCGTGCAGAACTTCATCTCGGGCCTGATCCTGCTCACCGAACGCCCGGTGAAGGTCGGCGATTGGGTCAGCCTGGCCGGCGTCGAGGGCGACATTCGCCGCATCAACGTGCGCGCTACCGAAATCCAGATGTCCGACCGTTCCACGGTGATCGTACCCAACTCGCAGTTCATCTCGCAGAACGTGCGCAACGTGACCATGGGCAACGCCCTGGGGGTGGTCGGCATCACCTTGACCCTGCCGCTGGATACGGATGCCAACCGTGTACGTGAGTTGCTGCTGGCGGCCTACCATGAACACGAGGCAATTCTGGACGCGCCCGCCAGCTCGGTGTCGTTCAAGGACCTGACCAGCAATGGCATGGTGATCGCGGTCAGTGGCTATGTGGCCGGGCCGCGCCAGGTGTCGGGTACCCGCAGTGACCTGCTGTTCACCATCCTTGGGCGGCTGCGTGACGAGGGTATCGCCTTGTCTTCGCCGCAGAGCATGGTGCTGGTACAGGAAGCTGCGCGCCCGGCTGACGAAGCGCCGTGATGCGCTTCATGCCAGTGGCACGCGACTAGATGAATGGCAGAAGCTGTCGAAAGGGGCCGCCAAACGGCCCCGCACGGTTCAGCCCAGGCACCGCGTCACATGCTTGACCGACTGGTAGCCCGACAAGCCCCAAGGCCCCAGCTCACGGCCTATACCGCTGCCCTTGGTGCCACCCCATGAGGTCTCGACGAACACCGCCTGCACCGAGTTGATCCACACATGGCCCACCTCCAGCGCATCGGCCACCCGCTCTGCGCGCGCCAGGTCTGTGGTGCACACTGTCGCCACCAGGCCGAAGCGGCTGTCGTTGGCCTCGGCAATCGCCTGCTGTTCGCTGGCGAAGCGCCGTGCGCACAATACCGGACCAAAGATTTCTTCGTTCCACAGGCGGCTGCCTTCAGGCACATCGGCATACAGGGTAGGGCTGACGAACCAGCCGCCACGGTCCAGCACTTTGCCACCGACCAGGCACTGCAAGCCTTCCTCCCGCGCCGTGGCAAAGTAGCCGGCCACCTTCAGCCACTGGGCCTGGCTGGTCAGTGGGCCCATGTCGGCTTCTTCGCTCAGCGGGCTGCCCACCCGCAGGTTTTCCAGCGCTGCCTGCAGGCGTGGCAGCAGGGCGTCGGCGATGCCGTCCTGTACCAGCAGGCGTGATGTGGCCGAGCACATCTGGCCCGCATTCCAGCAGATGCCGGCAACGATCCATTGCACCGCCGCGTCGACGTCGCAGTCATCGAACACCAGGATCGCCGACTTGCCGCCCAACTCCAGCGTGACCGGCCGGCATTGTGCCGCTGCGCTGCGCATCACCTGGCTGCCAACGTTATTGCTGCCTGTGAACGACAGTTTGTCCAGGCCGTTGTGGTTGCTCAGCGCGGCACCCGTCTCGGCTTTGCCATTGACGATATTCAGCACCCCGGCCGGCAGGCCCAGGGTGTCGGCGATCTGGCCGTAGGCGAGTTCGCACAGCGGGGTCACTTCCGAGGGCTTGAGCACCACGGTGCAGCCAGCCGCCAGGGCCGGGGCAAGCTTCCAGGCGCTGGTCACCAGTGGGAAGTTCCAGGGTACGATCAGGCCGACCACGCCCACCGGCTCCAGGCGGGTGCGGGCGGTGAAGCCCGGGGCAGCCAGCGGTACGTCGCGGTTTTGCCCAGGCAGTTGTTCAGCCAGCTCGGCGTAATAGCCGAAGGTCGCGATGGCATCGTCCAGGTCGACTTCTGCCTCGTGGCGCGGCTTGCCGTTGTTGCGCATCTGCAGGGCGACCAGCGCTTCGCGGCGTTGCCCAAGCTGTTCGGCGAAGCCGCGCAGATACGCTGCGCGCTCACTGGCGCTGGTGCATTTCCAGGCGGGCAGGGCTGCACGTGCGGCGGCCACGGCCTGGTCGACCTGCTCGGCACTGGCAGCCATCAGTTCGGCAAACGGTTGGCCCAGCGCAGGGTCGTTGACGCTGATGCAGTCGCTGCCCTGGCCGTCGAACCAGCGGCCGGCAATGTAGTGGGATGTGGTCATGGTGGTTTCCAGTCAGGCCATTTCGGCAGTGGTTACAGGCGTGTGCGCAGCCTGTTTGCAACGCACCCAGCGTGGGCCCTGCGGGCCATACACGCCGGCAGGTTCGGGGAACAGGTTGAGCAGCAGCAGGTACAGCACCCCGGCCAACCCCAGGGTGACCGGCAGGCTCAGGTCAATGCCACCGGCCAGGTCGCCCAACGGTCCGACGAATTGCCCCGGCAGGTTCACGAAGCACAGGCCGACCACTGCGCTGGGGACCCAAGCGCCCATGCCGCGCCAGTTCCAGCCGTGCAGGAACCAGTAGTGGCCACCCCGCTGGCCGCGGGTGAATACCTGCAGGTCATCGGCGTGGTAGAAACCACGGCGGGTGACCAGGCCGAGGATCATGATCACCATCCACGGGCTGGTGCAGGTGATGATCAGCACGGCAAAGGTCGACACGCTCTGCACCAGGTTGAAGGTAAAGCGGCCGATGAAAATGAAACCGATCGCCAGCACCCCGATCAGCAGCGTGGCGCCGGCACGGCTGAGCAGGCGTGGGAACACGCTCGACATGTCCAGGCCTGTCCCATACAACGCCGTGGTGCCGGTGGACATACCGCCGATCACCGCAATCAGGCACACCGGCAGGAAGAACCAGCTGGGGGCGACAGCCAGCAGCCCGCCGACATAGTTGTTGGCGGCAATGTAGTCCGGTGCCTGGGTGGCCACCAGGGTGGCGGTGCACAGGCCGAACAGGAATGGAATCAGCGTGGCACCCTGGGCCGCTATCACCGCCAGCATGATGCGCGCCTTGGGGGTTTCGCGTGGAATGTAGCGCGACCAGTCACCGAGGAAGGCGCCGAATGACACCGGATTGCTCATGGCCAGGATCGCAGCGCCGACGAAAGCTGCCCAGAAGCCCGCCTGGCCCAGGTTGACGCTGCCTGCGTAGCCGGCGTCGAACGGCCCGGCAAAAGCAGCGATACCCAGCAGGAACAGCAGGCTCGACGCCCACACGGCAATCTTGTTGACCCACAGCATGAAGCGGAAGCCGAAGATGCAGACCACCAGTACCAGCACCGCGAACAGGCCGTAGGCCAGGCCCAGGGTCAGGTCGGTTTCCGGCAGGCCGACCAGGCGCTTGGCGCCGCCGACCAGGGCATCGCCCGAACTCCATACCGACAGCGAAAAGAATGCCACTGCCGTGAGCAGCGACAGGAACGAGCCGACGATGCGCCCGTGCACGCCGAAGTGCGCGCCCGAGGAGACCGCATTGTTGGTGCCGTTCAGCGCGCCGAACAGGCCCATCGGTGCCAGGATCAGCGCGCCAACGGCAACGCCGAGCACGATGGCCCACACCCCCGCCTGGAACGACAGCCCGAACAGCACCGGGAAACTGCCGAGCACGGCGGTGGCGAATGTGTTGGCGCCGCCGAAGATCAGGCGGAACAGGTCCAGCGGGGAGGCGTCGCGTTGATCGGCGGGGATCTGTTCTACGCCGTTGGTCTCGATACCGGTCGAGTGGCTCATGGTGATGCTCCAGCGCGGTTGTTGTGGGCCGGCGCAGTGCGCAAGCCTTCTTGTGGGTGCGATGGCAGGGCGGCAGGGCCGCAAAAAGGTGATCAGGCCGGCGATACGGCCGACAGGTGTTCGTGGCAGGCCAGCCACTGGTCAGCGTGGCGGCGGAACACGATGGTCTCGCGCTCGTTCAACTGGTGCTCGGCACCGCCGATGCGCAGATGCGTGGCCACATCATGCATGAAGATCGCCACGTCGCCTTGCAGGCTGACCTGGGCGTTGCTGGACGCGCAGGCGAGCACGGCAAACCCTTCGGCCTGCCACTGGGCCCAGACCTTCTCATAGGCCCGGCGTGACAGCAGGGGTTGCGCCAAGGTATGGAAAAGGAACGTGGCGTCTTCGCTGAAGCAGGCGAAGTAGCGGGCGGTGTCGTTGCTGGCGAAGGCGGCAACAAGGTCGGCGGCGGCTTGCCGTACCTGCAGGGTCTGGTCCACGGGGTGGCCTCACGGGTTTTTATGATTGTGGTGAAGCGATTCTGGTGGGGCTTGCCGGGGGGAAAAATCGCTGGCGACAAATAATCAGTTCAGGAATTTGTGAAGTGATGCGCTGGCAGCCCGGCGTTTAGCCATACCCGACTGGCGGAGCAGGTCGGAGCAACTGTCTTTCTCAAAATTCGCAAAGCCTGCGCGATTCATTGTGGGAGATTACCCAGCGCTACGGGCTGGGCTGTCACGCAGAGAACTCAATTCGTAAGCGCGACGCGGCCGGTGTGGGAGCGGGCGTGCCCGCGAAGCAGGCGACGCGGTGTCTGGCACCGGCTGCGCCGGTGTTCGCGGGCACGCCCGCTCCCACCAGGACCCTGTTAAATCAAAAAGTTATATAGAAGCCCCAGCCGCCTTAGCGATAAGGCCGGCACGGGCCACATAAAACAGAAACCCCTTGAGGCATAAGCCGCAAGGGGTTTCTGTTTACTGCAGGCTACCGCTTAGACGTTGAAGCGGAAGTGCATCACGTCGCCATCTTTGACGATGTAGTCCTTGCCTTCCAGGCGCCACTTACCGGCTTCCTTGGCGCCGCTTTCACCCTTGAACTGGATGAAGTCGTCATAGGCCACGACTTCAGCGCGGATGAAGCCTTTTTCGAAGTCGGTGTGGATAACCCCGGCCGCCTGGGGTGCGGTGGCGCCCACGCGTACGGTCCAGGCGCGAACTTCCTGCACGCCAGCAGTGAAGTAGGTCTGCAGGTTGAGCAGTTCGTAACCGGCGCGGATCACGCGGTTCAGGCCTGGCTCTTCCAGGCCCAGGGCCTCGAGGAACATGTCTTTCTCTTCGCCATCGTCGAGCTCGGCGATTTCTGCTTCGATCTTGTTGCACACCGGCACCACGACCGCGCCTTCTTCCTCGGCAATGGCCTTGACCACGTCCAGGTGCGGGTTGTTGTCGAAGCCGTCTTCGGCGACGTTGGCGATGTACATCACCGGCTTGCTGGTCAGCAGGTGGAAGCCGCGGATGACCGCCTTGTCTTCGGCGCCCATGTTCTTCATCAGGCTGCGTGCCGGCTTGCCTTCGGTGAAGTGCGGGATCAGCTGCTCGAGGATGGCCTTCTGTGCCAGCGCCTCTTTGTCACCGCCCTTGGCATTGCGCGCAACCTTCTGCAGTTGCTTCTCGCAGCTGTCCAGGTCAGCGAAGATCAGTTCGAGGTCGATGATCTCGATGTCACGCTTGGGGTCCACACTGTTGGAAACGTGGATCACGTTCTCGTCTTCGAAGCAGCGGACCACATGGGCAATGGCGTCGGTCTCGCGGATGTTGGCGAGGAACTTGTTGCCCAGGCCTTCGCCTTTCGATGCACCGGCCACCAGGCCGGCAATGTCGACGAACTCCATGGTGGTCGGCAGGATGCGGTTCGGCTTGACGATTTCAGCCAGCGCAGCCAGGCGCGCGTCGGGCATCGGCACGATGCCGCTGTTCGGCTCGATAGTGCAGAAAGGGAAGTTCTCCGCCGCGATGCCAGATTTGGTCAAGGCGTTGAACAGGGTGGACTTGCCGACGTTGGGCAGGCCGACGATGCCGCAATTGAAACCCATGGGTATTCCCCTCTCTAAAGGAAATCAGGCCTTCTGGCTGTGCAGTTCGCGCATCGCCTTGGCGAAATCGCCGGCAAGCACGTCCGGCAGCACGCCGAGGGCAAAATCGATGCTGGCGTCGAGCTTCTCCTGCTCGGCGCGCGGCGCGCGGCCCAGGACGAAGTTGGAGACCAGTTTGGCGTCGCCCGGGTGGCCGATGCCAAGCCGCAGGCGGTGGAAGTCGTTCTGGTTGCCGAGCTGCGCGATGATGTCGCGCAGGCCGTTGTGCCCCCCATGACCGCCGCCGCGCTTGAGCTTGGCAACGCCCGGGGGCAGGTCGAGTTCGTCGTGCGCCACCAGGATCGCTTCCGGCTTGATGCGGAAGAAATTGGCCAAGGCCGCCACGGCCTGGCCGCTACGGTTCATGTAGGTGGTGGGGATCAACAAACGAACGTCGTTGCCCTGATGGCTGAACTTAGCCGTCAGGCCGAAATATTTTTTGTCAGCGGTCAGCGAAACACGCTGGGCGCTGGCAATGCGTTCAACGAAAAGAGCCCCTGCGTTATGCCGGGTCTGTTCGTATTCGGGGCCGGGGTTACCCAGGCCGACGATCAACTGGATGGCGGTCACGTCAGGGGCTCTTCCTTGGAGTTGGTGGGCTACAGTGCGCGCGGCACTGTAACCCGATCAACGCCGGCGTGCGAGTGGATTACTCGGCAGCGCCTTCTTCAGCAGCTTCGGCGGAAACGCGCGGAGCGTGAACGTTGGCAACAGCTTTGTCATCACCGTGGGCCAGAGCGACGAACTCTACGCCTTTCGGAGCTTTCAGGTCCGACAGGTGGATGATGGTGCCGATTTCAGCGTTGGCCAGGTCGACTTCGATGAACTCTGGCAGGTCTTTGGCTTCGCAGGAAACTTCGATCTGCGATTCAACGTGCGAAACTTCGCCGCCTTTCTTGACCGGTGCTTCTTCGTTGATGAAGTGCACTGGAACAACAGCGGTCAGCTTCTGGCCAGCTACGACGCGAACGAAGTCAGCGTGCATGATGAAGCCTTTGGCTGGGTGACGCTGCATGGCCTTGACCACGACGTTCTGCTTGGCGCCGTCGACGTTCAGTTCGATAACGTGGCTGAAGGCAGCTTCGTTTTCGAACAGTTTGGCGATTTCCTTGGCCACGATGGTCAGGGACTGGGCTTCTTTATCGCCACCGTAAACTACGGCAGGGATGCTGGCGGAGTGACGCAGGCGGCGGCTCGCACCTTTCCCCAGGTCAGTACGCGCTTGGGCGTTCAGGATGAAATCGGTCATTTTACTTCTCCAAAATAGCCTCCCGAATGGCGTTTGCGACCAGCGCCAGACGGGGATGGCAAAAAAGCCCCGCCCCAACACAGGTTGGGGCGGGGCGCTTCATATCAACACGGGTTCCGCTTAGCGGAACATCGCGCTGATCGATTCTTCGTTGCTGATACGGCGTACCGCTTCAGCGACAACCGGTGCGATATCCAGCTGGCGGATACGGTCACAGGCTTGAGCAGCGGCGGACAGCGGTACGGTGTTGGTCACCACCAGCTCGTCCAGTACCGACTTCTCGATGTTCTCGATCGCGCGGCCCGACAGGACAGGGTGCGTGCAATAGGCATAAACCTTGGCAGCGCCGTGTTCTTTCAGGGCTTTGGCCGCGTGGCACAGGGTGCCGGCGGTGTCGACCATGTCGTCTACCAGGATGCAGGTGCGCCCTTCGACGTCGCCGATGATGTGCATGACCTCGGAGTGGTTAGCCTTTTCACGGCGTTTGTCGATGATACCCAGGTCGACACCCAGGGACTTGGCGACGGCGCGTGCGCGCACAACACCACCGATGTCCGGGGATACGATCATGAGGTTCTCGAAACGCTGGTCTTCGATGTCGTCTACCAGTACGGGCGAGCCGTAGATGTTGTCGACGGGAATATCGAAGAAGCCTTGGATCTGGTCAGCGTGCAGGTCGACAGTGAGTACACGGTCGATACCGACGACAGTGAGCATGTCAGCGACGACTTTGGCGCTGATGGCTACACGTGCCGAACGCGGACGGCGGTCCTGGCGGGCATATCCGAAGTAAGGAATCACGGCGGTGATTCGGGATGCTGAGGAGCGGCGGAAGGCGTCGGCCATCACTACCAGTTCCATCAGGTTATCGTTGGTCGGGGCACAGGTCGGCTGAATAATGAAAACGTCTTTACCGCGAACATTTTCATTGATCTCAGTGCTGATCTCGCCGTCGGAGAATTTACCGACAGAGACGTCACCGAGAGGGATATGCAGCTGACGTACTACACGCCGAGCCAGATCGGGGTTAGCGTTCCCCGTAAAGACCATCATCTTGGACACGCGCAGTACCTGGAGGCTGAGGGTATACCTGGATGAGTATAAGGAAAATGGCAGGGGCGGCTGGATTCGAACCAACGCATGGCAGGATCAAAACCTGCTGCCTTACCGCTTGGCGACGCCCCTGTATCTGTTGCTTGCGAACGCTTATGCGCCCGACTTCTTGACCAGACTTTGCAGCTTGCGATGCAACATCGAAACATTGCTTCCTTTCGCCACAAACCCTGTTTGGGTCGCTGAAAGAAGGGCCAGAACTTTATCAGCTTCGGCTTTGCTTGGGAAGGCCCCAAACACACAGCTTCCAGTGCCGGTTAATCGAGCTTCGGTGAATTTTCCCAGTGAATTCAATGCGTTTCGAACTTCTGGGTAATTCTGCTCTACCACCGGTTGGCAGTCATTTCGACTGTTTCCCTTGGGAACGGGGCGCATCTTAAGGGGCAGTGAATCACGTGTCAACTGCGGATGTGAAAAAATTTCTGCTGTGCTGACAGACACTTGCGGCACCAGCACGACATACCAGGGTTCTTCCGGGTCGACCGGGGTCAGCTGTTCGCCCACGCCCTGGGCGAAGGCTGCATGGCCGCGCACGAATACCGGTACATCCGCCCCCAGGCTCAGGCCCAGGGCGGCCAGGCGGTCTTCGTCCCAATCCAGCTGCCACAGGTGGGCGAGGGCCAGCAGGGTGGTGGCAGCATCCGAACTGCCGCCGCCGATACCGCCACCCATGGGCAGGACCTTGGTCAGCCAGATGTCCGCACCCAATGGTGTACCTGATTGCGCTTGTAGCTTGCGCGCAGCACGCACGATCAGGTTGCTGTCGTGCGGCACCGCCTCGACAGGGGTATGCAACTGAATCACGCCGTCATCGCGCAGGGCGAAGTGCAGTTCGTCGCCGTGGTCGAGAAACTGAAACACCGTTTCCAGCTCATGGTAGCCGTCGGCGCGGCGGCCAATGATGTGCAGCCACAGGTTGAGCTTGGCCGGTGCCGGCAGGGTCAGGGTGTGCATGGGCTCACTGCCCCAGCTGGCGCGGCTGCCAGTCCTTGATCACCAGGGTCACGTCCAGGTCCTGGCCATGCAGCTTCAGGCGCTCGGGCAGCCAGTAGCCGTTCTGCTCGGTGTAGCTCAGGTACTGCACCTGCCAGCCATCCTGTTCGAGGGTGGCCAGGCGGCTGTCGCCGTCAAGGCTCAGTGTGCTCTTGCTGTCAGGGGCGGGCAGGCCGCGTACCCACCAGACCAAGTGCGAGACCGGCAATCGCCAGCCCAGTTGCTCTTCCAGCAGGGCTTCAGGGCTGGGGGCTTCGTAGCGGCCCTGGTTGGCCACTTCCAGCACCACGCCGCCGGGGCGACCGGTGAGGCGGGCGGCACCTCGGCCCAGCGGGCCGGCCAGGCGAATGTCGTAGTAATCCTGTCGTTGCAGCCAGAACAGCGTGCCGCTGCCCGAATCGCGCGGTGCGCGGATGCCGACCTTGCCGTTGATCTGCCAGCCGTCGAGGCTGCTCAGTTGCTCTTTATGGGCGCGCCACTGCTGTGGGTCGCCATGGCCCTGCAGGGCCTCGCGGCTTCCAAAGCCGGCGCAGCCGGCGAGCAGGGCGATCAGGGTGAAGGTAATGCAATGGCGCAGAAACATGGCGTTAAAGGGTCTCGGATCCGGTCAGGCGCAGAAGGGTCTTGCGCAGGAGGGGGCTGTCGGGCTGGGCATCGAAGCCCTTGGCCCAGACCTGGCGGGCTTCGCGGCGTTTGCCGTTGGCCCACAGCACTTCGCCCAGGTGGGCGGCCACTTCGTGGTCGGGGAAGTTGGCAAACGCCTGGCGCAGGTAGGTTTCAGCCACGTCGAGGTTGCCCAGGCGGTAATTCACCCAGCCCAGGCTGTCGAGCACTGCCGGGTCGTCGGGGGTCAGCTGGTGGGCCTTTTCGATCAGCGTCCGGGCCTCGGCGTAGCGGGTTGTGCGGTCGGCCAGGGTGTAGCCCAGGGCATTCAGGGCCATGGCGTTTTCCGGCTCGCGGGCGATGATCGCGCGCAGGTCTTGTTCCATCTGCGCCAGGTCGTCGCGTTTTTCGGCCAGCATGGCGCGGGTGTAAAGCAGGTTGAGGTCGTCCGGGTAGCGCTGTATGGCCTGTTGCAGCACCTGGTTGGCCTGGGCGTCCTTGTTGTTGTTGCTGTAGCTTTCCGATTCGATCAGGTACAGCTGGATGGCGTAGTCCGGCTGCGCTTCGCGGGCCTCGGCAAGCAGGCGCGAGGCCTCGCTGCCACGGCCGTTGGCGATCAGAATGTCGGCCTGGCGCAGTTGCGCCGGCAGGTAGTCGGGGCCCGGGCCGACCAGGGCGTATTCACGCAGGGCGCCTGCGGGGTCGTGGCGCTCTTCGCGGATACGGCCCAGGTTGAGGCGCGCGGCGTCGACGTTGCTGTCGCGCTCGACCAGTTCCTGCAGGTAGCCCTCGGCCTCGTCCCAGTCCTTGTTCTCCAGGCACACCAGGGCCAGGGAGTAGCGCAGTTCGTCGTCGTCGGGGTATTGCTGGACCAGGCTGAGGAATTCGCCCTTGGCATCGGCGATACGGTCCTGCTCGACCAGGGTGCGGGCGTAGGTCAAGCGCAGGCGTTTGTCGTCCGGGTTGTCGCGAATGGCCCCGCGCAGCAGGGGCAGGGCCTCGGGGCCGCGGTCCAGTGCCTGAAGCAGGCGGGCGCGCAGCAGGATCGGGGCAATTTCGCCGTTTTGCGGCGGGTGTGACTCGAGCAGTTCCAACGCCTCTTCGGGCTTGTTGTCCTGGTTCAGCAGCAGGGCCTTGCCGAACACCAGTTGGCTGTTGTCCGGGTACTTGACCAGCAGGCGGTCGAAGCTTTGCAGCAGGCCGTCGCGGGTGCTCTGGTCAGTCTCTGCTGCCGACAGGGCGAGGAAATCGAAGTGGGTGTCGCCTTGGCCCTGCAGCACCTTTTCCATGTACGTCATGGAATCGTCGTAGCGGCCGGCGCGGGCTAGTTGGATGGCGGCGGCGCGCTGGGCGTCGAGGTTCTGCGGGTCGTTGCGCGCCCAGACCAGTGCGTTGTCCAGGGCCGGCTCGTCGGCGCCGAGGTACTCGGCGATGCGATAGGCGCGTTCGGAAACCCCTGGGTCCTGGGTTTTCTCGGCCTGGTCGGTGTAGTTGGCCAGGGCGATGTCGAAGCGGTTGCGCTGGCCGGCCAGTTCCGCCACCAGCAGGCTGTAGAGCGTGTCTTGTTTGAACGATCCATACACCACGGGCTTCTCGGCCTCAGCCTTGGCGGCATCGGCAACGGGAGGCTCGGCCTTTTGCGGGGCCAGGCTCTGGCAGCCCTGGAGCAGGGCGAAGGCAAGCAGCAATGCGTATGGTTTGTTCATAGAAGGCTTAATAGGAGGACTCACCGGCGGTCGCAGCATGATGACACAAGCGCGGGGGCAAACCCACCTGTGTGGTGTCTGGTTAGCTGCGACCTTCGTGGTGGGAGAGGGTTCCGTGATGTAGTGGCTGTACCGGGTGTTTGGCTTTGGGTTTTTTGGCGGTTTATGAGATCGAGCGCAGATGGTGTAAAGGCGGACACCCGCGAAGCGCACCACTGCGTGGCGTTTACCCCAGAGCAGATGGTAGACGCCCTGCTGTAGCTCTCCGGCTGACGTTATTCTCTCGCTACCAACTGCGGCTTGGGTCCAGGGTATGCAGCCAAATGCGGAATAGAATAAGTGCTCCGATAAGTGTTGGGTGCATAGCCCCTAAGACGATCAGGGTGCGCTTCATGCGTATAGGGAAGCTCGTGACCTCATCAAGGTCAACTAATCCTTTCCGTGCATATATCTTTGGTACTGTTAGCAGTATTGATATTGAGAGTGTGCGCATTACCTTGCCAATAAGGCCTGCTTGTGAAAAGGTTTTCTTATTTCCGCTTACGAATGCGCTATTCGGTAGTAGTGATTCGATCCTACCAAGATGATAGGTTGATATGTAGAGGGATGCGCAAAGCGTGATGATCATGGCGGCCAAAATTATAAATGCAACAATGCCCACAGCAGTGCTCATTGGGTGCCTACCTTTTCATACAGTACTTCGCCGAGCGCTTCCCCTACAGCACCGCCAAGCATGCTTCCTCCCGTGGCTCCCGCAGCCCCACCAATAACAGCGCAGAGGAGTGCGCCTGTACCGGCTGTTGGCACGCCAAGAGCGAGACACATACTAGTGGCAATAGCACCGCCGTAGCTTGCTGCTATCCCTCCCCCGGCGACACTGCCTGTCAAGGAAGATCCATGGACGTATTTAGCTCTTCTACACTCATTATCGCGGCCATCGGTACAGGTTTTTGTAGGAAATTTCTCCTCGTTACGTTGCCACGTCAGGTTTCGATTCGGGTCAAGTCGTATCGGCATGAAGTCATAGATAATGCGACAGCATCAAGGCAATGAACAAGGTGATGTGAATAATCCATAGGATTAACAAAATGCGCTTTTCGCGGAGGGGGAGTTTTTTACTTCCTCAATTTCAGCGTAACCCCTGTAAATGAAGATTTTGGGTATAGCCAACAGTGTTGCAATCTGGCCGGTTCTTATTGTTTTGCCCAAGAGTCTGGCGTGCTGGTAATTTTTGATGTTGTCAGATACGAGGCGAGAGGTGGGGAGGAAAGATTCAAAATGCTCGGTGTATTTGTGTGAAATAATAATTTGCGCGCTAGCGGCAATTAACATTGCTGTAATCAGGATCAGTGCGATCAGTCCTGGCTCTATGTTAGTCATTTTGAGAACTCGTGATACAAAAAGTCACCTAATACCTCGCTTTTTTTCTGCGAAATCACCGGCTAACTTCGCCCCGGCAGTGCCACCGATGACCGCGCAGGTGAGTGCCCTAGTCCGGCAGTCCCTACTCCTAGTGCCGGATACTGCGGGTGCAACAATATTCCCTCCTAGATAACCGCCTACAGCGCTACCAGCCAGGCCTCCAGCTAATGATGCAGAGTTTACATATGCGGCTCGCTTCAAGCATGGCGAATTTATAGACCGGTTACTGCTATGTTAAGCATTATGCCAATATAGGTTCACGCATATGCTATTGGCGCTGTTATTAGCAATAACAACGGGAGCGTTTGCTCGAGCTTCAATACTGGTTTTCAAAGGGTTTGGTAGTGATCAGCAGCATATAGGCATGCCCTAAATAATAGCAGTGTGAGAAAAAGTGCTAAGCACATAATGACGAGTCTGCTAAGTAATTTTTTTATGCGGGCCGGTAGTTGGTTTACTTCATTAATGTCTATCAGGCCTTTACGTGCATAGGCTTTTGGGGAGACTAACATTAAAGATATTGTCCCGAATCGAAAAACTTTTCCGATAAAGCCAAGTTCAGCGTATGTTTTTCTGTTCTCACTGATCAGCTTGCAGTTGGGTAGCAGAGATTCAATGTGTTCAGTCAGGCGATGGGACAAATATAGCGTTATCGACATGGATATGAAGATCGCGGTGATAAGGAGGGCGAACACCGCTCCCAAAATTTCATGAGCTGTGGTCACTTTATCACCCGTTCGTAGAATAAATCTCCCATGAATTCTCCACCATCGCTTCCGAACATCCCGCCTAGCATCCCCCCAAAGGCTCCGCCCGCTACACCGCAAGCGATAGCTCCAGGCCCGCCCGATACGGTTCCGAGAACCACGCCGCAAGCTGCTACGCCAACTATGTTGCCTGCATATGCGCCAACTACGCCTCCACCTACGCC
Organism: Pseudomonas sp. UBA6699; assembly: GCF_002454615.1. Lineage (NCBI taxonomy): Bacteria > Pseudomonadati > Pseudomonadota > Gammaproteobacteria > Pseudomonadales > Pseudomonadaceae > Pseudomonas > Pseudomonas sp. UBA6699. Next base: position 34,043 of record NZ_DKJF01000060.1, on the reverse strand, counting down.
ACCTGCCAATGAACTACTCTCCACAATTTTAGCTCTTCTGCACTCTTCCTCTCTCCCTTCCGTGCAGGCTTTATTGATTGATAGGCCTGTACTCGAAACTTCCAGTGCAATGCCTAAATAAGTTCCTTTTTTTATCAGGTTAGCAGCCTTGCTCACACCGGCAACCTTATCCGCATACCCTGCAATCTCACCCGTATGCAAATAGCTTTTCGTGGAAATGGCTAGCATTCTTTTGATGGAGCCATTGTTGCGCAAGCCTGAGCCGAACGCCGCCAACCTGCGCAACTGCTCATCCAGCTTCGTGAAAAGCCCCGCCCGCTTGACGTAAAACTGCTCGCGGGCTTTGAGGGACCCTGAGCTCATGTGCTCTCTATGCAGCGTCTCGATTTCCAGCAAGGTGTCTTGAATCGCTTTGAGATACTTGCTCCAACTATCGCTTACCACGCCCGTGCCCATGGACGCATGGGCGAGCAGACTCTTCAACAGCTCGAAATTGTCTACGAAAAACTCATCGGCACCCTGGCCGCTATGCATCAACCCCATATGGGTCACGGTAGCCTTCGACATCAAATACGCCTCCTGACTGGTACAGGAAGGCGTTGACCAGTCACCGACGATCACCAGTTCGCCGCTTCTGACCACGCTGTTGCAAATGTGCGAATTCAGGATGTCGAACTTGCTGGCCGAATGCCCAGTCAGCGCAAGGCCGGCCTTGAGGGTGTGGTAGTTCTGCATCCTGGGGTTGATGAACGCACGGGCTTCAGACATGGCGACCCCCTCAGGCGTACTTCTTGTTTCCGATCCGGTCCCACCCGCCAGCGATGTTGCCGCCGCCGGAGCCGTCAATGCGTTTTTGCTGGGTATAGGTGGTTTTGATTCTCCCGTAATCGAGCTGCACCACCTCTATCGGTACTCCATCGGCGGCGCTTTGGGTGTAGTCGGCAATGATCACTTCTTCGAGAATGATTTAGTAATATTTGAGCTTGTCGCCGCCCGCGCGGCAGAGTGCGAGTTTAACTTCCTTGAGATGTTGGCCTGCGCAGCTGGCTTCCATCAATTTGCAACTGGCACTGTCGAGAAACTTGGTGAAGGTGAAATGGCTGACGATTTTTCGTCCAAGGCCTCGCCTGGGATATCATCGATTTTTATATAAGCGTCAAAAGCCATGCTTACCTCTCTTTGGTAATCATTGTCAGGTTTTAATTTTCTGGTGAGGAACCAAATCCAGATCAGTGATGGGAAAGGCTAGGCATTGAAATTGGGTGAAGCAATAGCTGGATCCGCAATTCAGAAATGGACTACAAGTCGATGGAAAAAATCGATACAGATATGTCGAAAAAAGTAATTCACATAAGCTTTTGTAGGAAATATCCCCTCGTTACATTGTCACGTCGGGTTTCGATTCGGTCAGGTCAAGGCGTCTGTTATGTGCCGCTGCTTCAGTGGCGTAGCGGGCTTCGGTTTTGCTTCTAAGCACGCGGTAGTTCACGCGCCGCAGATTGCGACTTCAGGAGGCCGAGCGAAGGGCATGCGCAGGGAGGTGACGGGCATGGATGCCCGTCAAGCGCTGAGGCCCCATGGATGGGGCCTGCAGCGCGTACTCCCGGGAGCATGCCCGTAGCGAAGGGACCCCGGAGCGCAGCGTAGGGGCCGGATGATGGGAGCGGACGGCTTTGGTTGCTTTGGCCACGACCAAAGTAACCCGCCGGAAGGGCGCAAGGTGACTCAGCGCCACCATCGCGAACGAATACCTACTCGGTGTGAATGCCCACATCTTGCTAAAGCTAAAATCCGAGCCAGATCAAAATCAGGATCCGGGGCTGGAATCACAGCTGGTGCGGGCGTGCAGCCGGCGATAGCCGCCGCGCTATCAGCGCAATAGCGAACGGTGGTTGTCCTGAAACCTGCGAAAGAGGACAATTATCGGCTTCCTGTCACAACCAGCGACTTCGCATGGCCTTTCTTGCACTCGGTATCAACCATAAGACTGCCTCGGTAGACGTACGCGAGCGCGTGGCGTTTACCCCAGAGCAGCTGGTAGACGCCCTGCAGCAGCTCTGCCGACTGACGTCCAGCCGCGAAGCGGCGATTCTGTCGACGTGCAACCGCAGTGAACTCTATATAGAGCAGGACCACCTGTCCGCCGACGCCGTACTCAAATGGCTGGCCGATTACCACCGCCTCAGCCTCGACGAACTGCGCGCCAGTGCCTACGTGCACGAAGAGCACGACGCCGTGAAGCACATGATGCGCGTGGCCTCGGGCCTCGACTCGCTGGTGCTCGGCGAGCCCCAGATCCTCGGCCAGATGAAGTCTGCCTACGCCGTGGCCCGCGAAGCCGGTACCGTCGGGCCGTTGCTCGGGCGCCTGTTCCAGGCCACCTTCAGTGCTGCCAAACAGGTGCGTACCGACACCGCCATTGGCGAGAACCCGGTGTCGGTGGCCTTTGCCGCCGTCAGCCTGGCCAAGCAGATCTTCGCCGACCTGGGGCGTAGCCAGGCCCTGCTGATCGGCGCCGGCGAAACCATCACCCTGGTCGCCCGCCACCTGCATGAGCAGGGCGTGCGCCGCATCGTGGTGGCCAACCGCACCCTGGAACGCGCCAGCATCCTGGCCGAACAGTTCGGTGCGCATGCCGTTCTGCTGGCCGACATCCCCCAGGAGCTGGCCAACAGCGACATCGTCATCAGCTCCACTGCCAGCCAGTTGCCGATCCTTGGCAAAGGCGCGGTCGAAAGTGCGCTGAAGCAGCGCCGGCACAAACCGATCTTCATGGTCGACATCGCCGTGCCCCGCGATATCGAAACCGAGGTCGGTGAGCTCGATGACGTCTACCTCTACACCGTCGATGACCTGCACGATGTGGTGGCGGAGAACCTCAAGAGCCGCCAAGGCGCTGCCCAGGCTGCCGAAGAACTGGTGACAGTCGGCGCCGAAGACTTCATGCTGCGCCTGCGTGAACTGGCTGCCGTGGATGTGCTCAAGGCCTATCGCCAGCAAAGCGAGCGCCTGCGCGACGAAGAACTGCAAAAGGCCCAGCGCCTGCTGGCCAACGGCGGCAACCCCGAGGACGTACTGGCCCAATTGGCCCGGGGCCTGACCAACAAACTCCTGCATGCGCCCAGCGTGCAGTTGAAAAAGCTCTCGGCCGAGGGGCGCGTCGATGCGCTGGCCATGGCCCAGGAACTCTTTGCCCTCAACGAGGGCTCGACGGACAAAACCCCGCAATGAAAGCGTCGCTGCTGAACAAACTGGAAATTCTCCAGGACCGCTTCGAAGAACTCACCGCCTTGCTCGGCGATGCCGAGGTCATTTCCGACCAGACGCGCTTTCGCGCGTATTCCCGCGAGTACGCCGAGGTCGAGCCGGTCTATGCTGCCTATAAAGAGTGGCGCAAAGTCCAGGACGACCTCGAAGGTGCCCAGGCGCTGCTCAAGGACAGTGACCCGGACATGCGCGAAATGGCCGTGGAAGAAGTGCGTGAAGCCAAGGAGCAATTGCTGACGCTCGAGGCGCAGCTGCAGCGCATGCTGCTGCCCAAGGACCCGAATGATGGCCGCAACGTGTTCCTCGAGATCCGCGCCGGCACCGGTGGCGACGAGGCCGCGATCTTCTCGGGTGACCTGTTCCGCATGTACTCGCGTTACGCCGAAAAGCGTGGCTGGCGCCTGGAGATTCTGTCCGAGAACGAAGGTGAACACGGCGGCTACAAAGAAATCATCGCCCGTGTCGAAGGTGAAAACGTCTACGGCAAGCTCAAGTTCGAGTCTGGCGCGCACCGCGTGCAGCGTGTGCCGGAGACCGAATCCCAAGGCCGCGTGCACACTTCCGCCTGCACCGTGGCGGTACTGCCCGAGCCAGACGAACAAGCGGCCATCGAAATCAACCCGGCTGACCTGCGCGTGGACACCTACCGCGCCTCCGGTGCCGGCGGCCAGCACGTCAACAAGACCGACTCGGCGATCCGCATCACCCACTTGCCCACCGGCATCGTGGTGGAGTGTCAGGAAGAGCGCTCGCAACACAAGAACCGCGCCCGCGCCATGTCCTGGCTGTCGGCGAAGCTCAACGACATGCAGACCAGCGCCGCCCAGAACGCCATTGCCAGCGAGCGCAAACTGCTGGTCGGGTCGGGTGACCGCTCGGAACGTATTCGTACCTACAATTACCCACAGGGGCGGGTGACCGATCACCGTATCAACCTGACCTTGTATTCGCTGGACGACATCCTCAGTGGTGGCGTGGACGCGGTGATCGAGCCGCTGCTGGCCGAATACCAGGCCGATCAACTGGCTGCCCTGGGGGACTGATGACCATCATCGCCAGCCTGCTGCGCAACGCACAGTTGCCAGAATCGCCTACCGAACGCCTGGATGCCGAACTGCTGCTGGCAGCGGCCATCGGCAAGTCGCGCAGTTATCTGCACACCTGGCCCGAGCGGATCGTCAGCAGCGAAGACGCGCAGACCTACGCCGGGTACCTGCAGCGCCGCCGCGGCGGTGAGCCGGTGGCGTATATCCTTGGCCAGCAAGGTTTCTGGAAGATCGACCTGGAAGTCGCGCCGCACACGCTCATCCCACGGCCGGATACCGAGCTGCTGGTCGAAACCGCCCTCGAACTGCAGCCCGCAGCCCCAGCCAGGGTTCTCGACCTGGGCACTGGCACGGGCGCCATCGCATTGGCTCTGGCCAGCGAGCGCCCCGCCTGGCAGGTCACGGCCGTAGACCGGGTGGCAGAGGCCGCTGCGCTTGCCGAGCGTAACCGGCAGCGCCTGGGCCTGAGCAATACCCAGGTGCGCCTCAGCCATTGGTTCGACAGCCTGGCCGGTGAGCGTTTCGACCTGATCGTCAGCAACCCGCCCTACATCGCCGCCGCAGACCCACACCTGGTGGCTGGCGACGTGCGTTTCGAGCCCAGCAGTGCGTTGGTGGCTGGTCCCGATGGCCTGGACGACCTGCGCGTGATCGTCACCCAGGCCCCTGGGCACCTGGTGCCGGGTGGCTGGTTGCTGCTGGAGCATGGCTATGATCAGGCCGCGGCAGTACGGGCCTTGCTGGTCGAACAGGGCTTCAACGAGGTGGCCAGCCGGACCGATCTGGGTGGCCATGAACGCATCAGTCTGGGGCGCCTGCCATGCTGAGTGATCTGGAACTGCTGCGCTACAGCCGCCAGGTGCTGCTGGCGCAGATCGACATCGACGGCCAGCTACGCCTCAAGCACAGCAAGGCATTGATTGTCGGGCTGGGTGGCCTGGGTTCGCCGGTCGCCCTGTACCTGGCAGCCGCGGGGGTTGGCGAACTGCACCTGGCGGACTTCGATACCGTCGACCTGACCAACCTGCAGCGCCAGGTGCTTCACGACAGCGACAGTGTCGGCATGAGCAAGGTCGACTCGGCGCTGCAGCGCCTGCAGGCCATCAACCCTGAAGTCACCCTGGTTGCCCACCGCCAGGCGCTGGATGACGACACCCTGGCAGCCGCGGTGGCGGCCGTCGACCTGGTACTGGACTGCTCCGATAATTTCTCCACGCGCGAGGCGGTCAACGCCGCCTGTTTCGCCGCCGGCAAACCCTTGGTCAGCGGTGCGGCAATCCGTTTGGAGGGGCAGCTGTCGGTGTTTGACCCGCGTCGCGACTACAGCCCTTGCTACCACTGCCTGTATGGGCATGGCAGTGAAGCCGAGCTGACCTGTAGCGAGGCGGGGGTGATCGGCCCACTGGTGGGCCTGGTCGGCAGCCTGCAGGCGCTGGAAGCGATGAAGCTGCTGGCAGGCTTCGGCGAGCCGCTGGTCGGCCGGCTGCTGTTGATCGACGCCCTCGGCACCCGTATTCGCGAACTGCGCGTCAAGCGCGACCCGGCGTGTGCCGTGTGCGGCAAGCGCGATGGCTGAGCGCTCGGCGCCGGTCGGCGTGATGGACTCAGGTGTTGGTGGCTTGTCGGTGCTCGCCGAGATCCAGCGCCTGTTGCCCAACGAGACACTGCTGTACGTGGCCGATTGCGGCCATGTGCCTTATGGTGAAAAATCCCCGGACTACATCCGTGAGCGCTGCCGGCGCATTGCCGGGTTCTTCCGCGAGCAAGGCGCCAAGGCCCTGGTGCTGGCCTGCAACACCGCCACGGTGGCGGCCGCAGCGGATCTGCGCGAGCTATACCCGAACTGGCCATTGGTGGGGATGGAGCCTGCAGTAAAGCCTGCCGCGGCTGCGACACGCTCAGGCGTGGTTGGCGTGCTGGCCACCACCGGCACGTTGCAAAGTGCCAAGTTCGCGGCTTTGCTCGACCGCTTCGCCAGCGACGTGCTGGTGATCACCCAGCCTTGCCCGGGGTTGGTCGAGCTGATCGAGACCGGCGACTTGTGCAGCCCCACGCTGCGCCAGATGCTGTGGGGCTATGTCGAGCCGCTGCTGGCCGCTGGTTGTGACACCTTGATCCTGGGCTGTACCCATTACCCCTTCCTGCGGCCGCTGCTGGCCGGCATGGTGCCGCCAGATGTGGCCATCATCGATACCGGTGCCGCCGTCGCCCGCCAGTTGCAGCGGCTGCTAGGCAACAATGGCCTGCTGGCCGCCGGACCGGCGCAGGCTACCCGCTTCTGGACCAGCGCCGATCCCTCTTCCCTGAAAAAAATCCTGCCTGTGCTGTGGCATAAGTCTGACGATGTGCAAAGCTTTGCCATGTGAAAAAAACGTGAAGAAAAGCTGAACTATCGTACCACTGCCGCTTTCTATGCCTTGCCTGAGATGAGGCGCTTATTAAAACAGCACTTGGATGAAGGATGTTTCTCATGAAGAAACTGCTGGGCTTGGCGGCGGCTGCCGTTTTCACCATGGGGCAGGCAGTATTGGCGCAGGCTGCTGATGTATCGGTTTCGGTAGGGCAGACCGGTGACTCGACGATGGTCTACCGGCTGGGGCTGCAGTCGAACTGGGATGCCAGCTGGTGGCAGACCAGCGTCGGCCGCGTGACCGGCTATTGGGACGGTGCCTACACCTATTGGGACGGCGACGACACGGCTAGCAACCACAGCCTGTCGTTCGCACCCGTGTTCGTGTACGAGTTTGCCGGCCAGTCGGTCAAGCCCTACATCGAGGCGGGCATCGGCGTGGCAGCTTTCTCCAGCACCGAGCTGGAAAGCAACGAACTGGGTTCGTCGTTCCAGTTCGAAGACCGCATCGGCTTCGGCCTGCGCTTCGCCGGTGGGCATGAAATTGGTGTGCGTGCGATTCACTACTCGAACGCCGGCATCAAAGAACCCAATGACGGGGTTGAAAGCTACAGCTTGCATTACCGCATGGCGCTCTGACCCGATCGGGTCAACCATCAACCGCCAAGCGCGACCCAGGTTCGCGCTTGGCGGGGAGCCTGCCGTCACCTTGGCGGCAGCGGCCATAGCCCACTGAGGTCAAGCGTCTCCAGTACCAACTCGGGCTCAGCCGCGGGCCAGCGCCGCAACAACTCCTGCGCGGCGCTTTGCGGCGTCCACTGCTCCGGAAAGGCTTGCGCAGGCGTCACTGGCGTTTTCAGCGACTGCGGTCCTACCACGGTCAGCGATATCCCCAACGCCTGGAGCGCATCACGTTGCTCACGTACCCACTGCGGCAGGTGGTTCCAACCGGCGGTTACCTGGGTTGGCGCGTACAACTGCAGGGCCGAATAACGGTTGAAAATAGCCATCACCTGGGGTGAATCACCCTTTGCCAGCAAGGGCGTCACCGCTGTCAGGCAGTGCTTGCCCGCCAGCTGGTTGCTGGTGACGATGGCCTCGATCAATTCGCTGTCAGCCACATCGCCCGGCAGGTAATCGCTGGTGCCGGCATTGATGATCACGCCGTCCAGTGAGTGCCAGTGACGGGCGATCAACTGACAAGCGTCAGCGGCTTGCTGTGCATCGTGCAACTGCCAGGGCACTTGCAGGAATTGCTGGCCATAGCGTTCGCCCAGCGCTTCGAACGCAGGCGCATCCTTGCCACTCGCGGCCACCCGGTGGCCTTGGTCGAGCAGCCCTTGCAACAACGCCAAGCCAAGTCCATTGCTTGCGCCTGTAACCCAAAAACTGCGTGAGTTATTCAAGACGTTCTGCCCCTTTTGTTACCGTCGCGGCAGGCCTTTGAAGGCCTCCAATGCACGTTGGCGACTACTGCCCAGATCAACTATTGGATTGTGATACGAATTACCAGCGAAAAGATCCGTAGATTTCATCGGACCATGAATTGTTTTTTCATCGATATCGCGAAGCTCCGGCAGCCAGTGACGAATGAAACGCCCCTCAGGGTCGAACCGCTGCGATTGTGAGACCGGGTTGAAAATGCGGAAATAGGGCACCGAATCGGTGCCGGTAGAGGCGCTCCACTGCCAGCCGCCATTGTTGGCGGCCAGGTCACCATCGATGAGGTGGCGCATGAAGTGACGCTCGCCCTTGCGCCAGTCGATCAACAGGTTTTTGCTGAGGAACATGGCGACGATCATGCGCAGCCGGTTGTGCATCCAGCCCGTGTGCAGCAGCTGGCGCATGGCCGCGTCGATGATGGGGAAGCCGGTGCGGCCCTGCTCCCACGCCTCGAGATCGCCCGGCGCATCGCGCCAGGGCAGGGCTTCGGTATGGCTGCGGAAGGCGCGGTGCCGCGAGACCTGTGGGTAGCCGGTAAGGATATGCTTGTAGAATTCGCGCCACAGCAGTTCGTTGACCCAGGTCTGCACACCCGTGCTACCGCTGTCGAACTCGCCCTTGTTGGCGGCAAGGGCCCCATGCAAGCACTGGCGCGGGGAAATTACCCCGGCGACCAAATAAGGCGAAAGCTGGCTGGTCCCCGGCATTGCCGGCAGATCCCGGGTTTTAAGGTAATCGTCGATGGTTTCGTCCAGAAACTGAGACAGGCGCTGCTGTGCATGGGCCTCGCCCGCCGGCCAGTGCTCACGCAAGGCGCGCGGGGTTTTTTCGAAGCCGTCGATATGTTGCGGGATCGGGTCACTGTGGATCTTCAGCGCAGCCTGGCGCTTTACCCGCCGGGCCAGCGCAGGCAGGCTGCGGTGCAGGTGTTCAAGGCAGGTTTTCTTGAACTGGCTGAATACCTGAAAGTAATCGCCACTGCGGGTCAGGATGGTGCCTGGGCGAAACAGCAGTTGGTCGAGATAGCTGTGCGCCTGGACAGACGCTTTTTCCAGCAACTTGCGCGTAGCAGCGTCCCGGCGCTGCTCGTTGATGCCGTATTCCTCGTTCCAGTGCACGCTTTGCACCTGGTGTTGCTGGCAAACATCGAGTACGGCCTGAGGCGCCTGGTCCCAGGTGTCGATCTTGCGGATCAGCAGCGGGATGTTCAGCTTTTCCAGCGCCTGGCGCAGGTCGCGCAGGTTGCGTAGCCAGAAATCGACTTTGCAGTCGGCGTCGTCGTGCGCACGCCATTGCCCGGGGCTGACCAGCCACAAGGCGATGGTCGGCCCGCGTTCGGTCGCAGCGCTCAGTGCGGTGTTGTCATCGATGCGCAGGTCACTACGCAGCCAGGTCAGGTGCATGGGGCATTGATCTCTACAGGCTGGCGGTCATGGGCTTGAAGCAGGCGCAAGGCCGCTTGCGGGGTATCGAACAGGAAAAGGTCAGGCAGTTCGCTGTCTTTGAGGCGGGTTTCATGCAGTGCAACCATGCTGCCACCAAGCAACTTCGGCCCCGGCACCCCTTGCAGGGCACGCAGCAAGGCTTTGTCGTCCATGCGCGGGCCCAGGTGCAGCAGCACGGCCCGGGGTTGGAAGATGCTGACTGCGCTTTGCAGTTGCGCTGCGCTGACAGGCTGCTCGAGCACCTCAACGGGGATGCCATTGCTGGTGAACAACCAGGCGCACAGCCACAGCCCTGGGCTGAAGGCGCGCTCGCTGTCTTCGGCCAGAAGCACGGCGGGGCCGTGCAGCAACTGGTTGTCGTGGTAGACGCGGGCGCCCAGCTTGCTGCGTAGCCAGCCGTAGAAGAACACCTGCTCCAGCCGCGCGTTGAAGTAACTGCCCCAGCGCAGGTCGAGCAGGTCGAGCAAGGGCAGCAGCAATTGTTCGCACAGGGTCAGAGCCGGATACAGCGCCATGGCCTGGTTAAGTTGCTGGTCCAGGTTACGTTGCGACAGGCCGGCGATGGCTTCGACCAGCTCGTACTGACGGGCTTGCCAGTCGCCTTTGGGCGCGCTGCTGGTTGGTTTGTCGAGCAACTCGCGCACTTGGCCAACAGAGGCACCCCGCTGCAACCAGGCCAGGATCGTTTCTACCCGTTCCACCTGGCTTTGTGGGTACAAACGGTGCCCCTTGGCTGTGCGTTGTGGTTTCAGCAGGCCATAACGGCGCTCCCAGGCGCGCAGCGTGACCGGGTTCACCCCGGTGCGGCGGGCCAACTCGCCTATTGGTAACAGCACCTCAGACCGCATTGCGTAAACCCAGGCTTTCAGGGTGGGGTTGCAGGTAGGTTTGCTGAAGCAGGTACGGGTCCGGGTGCTTGCGCAGGTGGTGTTTGAGCAGCGTCAGTGGCACCACCAGCGGCACGACGCCCTGCTGGTACTGGCTGATGATCGTCTGCAGCTCGGCTTTGTCCTGCTGGGTGAGGGTGTCCTTGAAATAGCCGCTGAGGTGCTGCAGCACATTGCAGTGGGTGCCACGGCTGGCACAGCGGCGCAGCGCCTGCATCAGCTGGCTGAAATACCGCTGGCCCACCTGTTGTGGGTCATCGTCCTTGCTCATGCTGCCGAGCAGGCGCCCGAGGGTGCGGTAGGCCTGAGGGTTGTTGGCCATCAACAGGTATTTGTAGCGCGAATGGAAGCTTACCAAGGCACCCCGGCTGAGGCCCTCGGCCAGCAGGCGTTGCCAGTCGGCATAGGCATAGACACGGCTTATGAAGTTCTCGCGCAGCACCGGGTCATGCAGCCGGCCTTCCTCTTCCACCGGCAGGTCGGGGCGTAGCGCGCAGAAGGCCTGGGCAAAGGCGCCGCGACCACTCTGCACCGCAGGGTGGCCGTTTGGCTGATAGACCTTGACCCGTTCCAAGCCGCAGGACGGCGATTTCTGCATGAAAATGTAGCCGCAGATGTCACCCAGCTCCGCGGCCATCTGTTCGCCATAGCTGCGTAGCGGCCCGGTCAGGTCCATGCCCGGGTTGCGGGTGCCGACCACTTCAGGGTTGTTCGGGTCGCCAACCAGGCGGATCGGATCGCGAGGCACGCCTAGCCCGATGGCTACCTCTGGGCAAACAGGCAGCCATTCGAAATGTTCTTCCAGTTGCGTGCGACACAGGTCGGAGGCCTTGTGGCCGCCGTTATAGCGCACGCTGTGCCCGATGAGGCAGGCGCTGATGGCAATACGCGGCTTGCTGTGGGTGGGCGGGTTTTGCATGACTGCCTCCGAAAACCTGTACGTTTGTAAAAACTTGTACAGGTTTATTCCAGCACAGTGCGGAAGTTATGCAAACCAGTTTTTTTGTATAAGGTGAAATCAGTCCAAATGTTCGAGCAGTCGCCGTGCTGCTTCCTGGCCGCTAAGCCAGGCGCCTTCTACACGCCCCGACAAGCACCAGTCGCCGCATGCATACAAGCCCTGGTCGGCATCGGCCAGGGCGCCCCACTCATGGTTGCTGCTCGGGCGGGCATACAGCCAGCGGTGGGCCAGGGAGAACGCGGGCGCGGGCACCACGCAGCCGATCAGTTCGGCGAATTCGCCGTACAGATGCTCGATCACTGCTTCTCTGGGCAGGTCGATATGCTGCCGGCTCCAGTCTGCCGTTGCGTGCAATATCCAGGTATCGGGCTGCTCGTCGCGGCCAGGCTTGCTGCGGTTGCGTGCCAGCCAATCGAGGGCGCTGTCCTGCACGAAGCAGCCTTGCATCGGTGTATCCAGCGGGGCCTGGAATGCCAGGGCCACGGCCCAGGTGGGTTCCATCTGCACGCCGGCCGCCACGGCGGCCAACTTGGGCGTGGCGGCCAGCAGCGGTGTCGCCTGGGGCGCCGGCACGGCAATTACCACGCGGCTGAAGGGGCCGTGGCTGCAGCCGTCGGTATCCTGCAGGTGCCAGTACTGCTTGCCGCGAAACACCTCGGCAATGCGGCAGTCGAAATTCACCGTCACGTCCTTGAGCAGGCCGCGGGTGATCGCGCTCATGCGCGGCACGCCTACCCAGCGTGTCTGCTCGTCGGGGGAGGGGCTGAGGGTGCCGTCGCGGTAGTTGTACAGCTGGGGTTTCCACTGTTCTGCCCAGCCTGCGGCCACCCATTGCTGGACCTGCTCGACAAAGCGTCGGTCGCGGGCAGTGAAATACTGCGCGCCAAGGTCGAGGGCGCCGGCCTCGCTGCGCTTGCTGGCCATGCGCCCGCCGCTGCCCTTGCCTTTATCGAACAAGTGCACCGACTGCCCGGCCTTCTGCAAAGCCTGGGCGGCAGACAAGCCGGCGATACCGGCACCAATGATGGCAATAGGTACTGTCATGATGGCCTCTTCAAACCTTGCTATGAGCAGACTACGCTGTCAGGAAAACCTGTACAAAGCAAAAATATTGTATAAGGTAATTCCGCTTTGCCGGACAGGTTGGCCTATGTTTATCCGAGAGCGTCGGGTCAAAAAAGTGCCTTGATGTTAAAAATAGACCACCGCTGCAATCTGCGAGGACACAGGCATGCATATATTGCTGACAGGCGGTACCGGGTTGATTGGCAAGCACCTGTGCCAGTACTGGCTCAGCCAGGGCCACCGGCTGACAGTGTGGAGCCGGCGGCCACAGGAGGTGGCAAAACTCTGCGGCGCCGGGGTGCGGGGCATCGCCAGGCTTGAGCAACTGGAGGCAGACGATCAGCTCGATGCAGTGGTCAACCTGGCGGGGGCGCCGATTGCCGACCGGCCCTGGACGGCCGCCCGGCGCAACCTGTTGTGGGCTAGCCGCATTGCCCTGACCGAGCAGCTGCTGGCTTGGCTGGGTACCCGCGAACAGCGCCCTGAGGTGTTGCTGTCCGGGTCAGCGGTGGGCTGGTACGGAGACGGCGGTGAGCGCGAACTGACCGAGACCTCACCCCCGGTGCGGGAAGATTTCGCCAGCCAGTTGTGTATAGCCTGGGAAGAAACAGCCCAGCGCTCGCAGGCCCAGGGCATCCGTGTGGTGCTGGTGCGTACTGGGCTGGTGCTGGCCAGCGATGGCGGCTTTTTGTCGCGCTTGCGCATCCCTTTCAAGCTGGGGCTGGGTGGGCCGTTGGGCAACGGTCGGCAGTGGATGCCGTGGATCCATATAGACGACCAGGTCGCCCTGATTGATTTTCTCTTGCAGCATAAGGACGCCAGCGGTCCTTATAATGCCTGCGCTCCAGCGCCCGTGCGCAACCGCGAGTTCGCCAGGCGGCTGGGCCGTGCGCTGCATCGGCCGGCGCTATTGCCGGTGCCGGCACTGCTGCTCAAGGCCGGCTTGGGCGAGCTGTCGACTTTGCTGTTGGGCGGCCAGCGTGCGCGCCCGGTACGTTTGCTGGAGGCGGGCTTCGCCTTCCGCTTCAATGATCTGCAATCGGCCCTGGACGACCTGTCCAGCCGCCTCTGACATAGGACGCTGCATGACTGATCACGCCCTGCTGCTGGTCAACCTGGGTTCCCCGGCCTCCACTTCGGTGGCCGATGTACGCCGCTACCTCAACCAGTTTCTGATGGACCCGTACGTGGTGGACCTGCCTTGGCCACTGCGGCGGCTGCTGGTGTCGTTGATCCTGATCAAGCGACCGGAGCAGTCGGCCCATGCCTATGCGTCCATCTGGTGGGAAGAGGGCTCGCCGTTGGTGGTGCTGACCCGCCGCCTGCAGGCTGCCATGGTCGAGCATTGGCCGCATGGGCCGGTTGAAATAGCCATGCGTTACGGCCAGCCGGCGCTGGAGGATGTGTTGGCGCGTCTGGCAGCGCAGGGCGTGCGCAGGGTTACCCTGGCGCCGTTGTATCCACAGTTCGCGGACAGTACAGTGACCACGGTCGTGGAGTTGGCGAAACAGACCATCCAAGAGCGCCAGTTGCCGTTGCAAATGCGGGTGCTGCAGCCGTTCTACGAGCACCCCGCGTATATCCAGGCACTGGCGGCCAGCGCCGAACCTTACCTGGCACAGGATTACGACCACCTGTTGCTGAGTTTTCATGGGCTGCCGGAGCGGCACCTGAAAAAGCTGTACCCGCGCGGCACGCGCGGCAAGCATGATCTGCGTGCAGCCGACTGCTGCAAAGATGCCAGCGCCGAGGTGCGCGCGGTGTGTTACCGGGGTCAGTGCCTGGCGACCGCCAAAGCGTTTGCGGCGCAGTTGGGTATACCCGACGGCAAGTGGTCGGTGAGTTTCCAGTCGCGGCTGGGGCGTGACAAGTGGATCGAACCGTACACCGAAACACGCCTGGACGAGCTGGCCAAGGCGGGGGTCAAGAAGTTGCTGGTGATGTGCCCGGCATTCGTGGCCGACTGCATCGAAACGCTGGAAGAAATCGGCATGCGCGGCAGTGAGCAGTTTGTCGAGGCCGGCGGGCGGGAGCTGGTGCTGGTGCCGTGCTTGAACGACCACCCGCAGTGGGTGAGGGTGTTGGCGGACATGTGTGAAAAGGCCTGAGTGAACCGGCCTTTTCGCGGGTGAACCCGCTCCCACAGGGTGTTTTGCTGCCCTGTGGGCGCTCAGGTCAAGGGTGGCTCAAGGCTGCTGATCCTCGAGCTTCTTGTGCTTCCAGCCGTCATTGCCAGGCAAGATCAGGTTCAGGGCAATCGCCACGATGGCACACAGTGCAATCCCCTTCAGGCCCCAGTCATCCGGGCCATCACCGCTGCCGATCAGTACCCCGCCAATACCGAACACCAGGGTCACCGACACGATCACCAGGTTGCGCGCTTCGGCCAGGTCGACCTTGTGGCGGATCATGGTGTTCAAGCCTACCGCGGCGATCGAGCCGAACAGCAGGCACAGGATGCCGCCCATCACCGGCACCGGAATACTCTGCAGCAGCGCGCCGAACTTGCCGATGAACGCCAGGGTAATGGCGAATACCGCCGCCCAGGTCATGATCTTCGGGTTGTAGTTCTTGGTCAGCATCACCGCACCGGTCACTTCGGCGTAGGTGGTGTTGGGCGGGCCGCCGAACAGGCCGGCGGCGGTGGTGGCCAGGCCGTCACCCAGCAGGGTGCGGTGCAGGCCGGGCTTCTTCAGGTAGTCACGGCCGGTTACGCTGCCAACCGCGATAACCCCGCCAATGTGCTCGATCGCAGGTGCCAGGGCTACTGGAACGATGAACAGAATGGCCTGCCAGTTGAACGCTGGCGCCGTGAAGTTGGGCATTTCCAGCCAGGGGGCAGCGGCAATTCTGGCCGTGTCGACCACGCCAAAGGCAAATGACAGGGCAAAACCCACCAGCACGCCAGCGATGATCGGCACCAGGCGGAAGATGCCTTTGCCAAACACAGCGACGATCAGTGTGGTCAGCAGCGCCGGCATGGAGATCAGCATGGCTGTCTTGTACGGCAGCAGCACGCTGCCGTCGCCAGCCTTGCCCATCGCCATGTTGGCGGCAATCGGCGCCATGGCCAGGCCGATGGAGATGATCACCGGCCCGATCACCACGGGCGGCAGCATGCGGTCGATGAAACCGGTGCCTTTGATTTTCACCATCAGGCCCATGAAGGTATACACGAAACCTGCGGCCATCACGCCGCCCATGGTCTCGGCCAGGCCGAATTGACCTTTGGCGAGAATGATCGGGGTGATGAAGGCGAAGCTGGAAGCCAGGAACACCGGGACCTGACGGCCGGTGACCAACTGGAACAGCAAGGTACCGATACCCGCGGTGAACAGCGCGACGTTCGGGTCCAGGCCGGTGATCAGTGGCATCAGTACCAGCGCACCGAATGCCACGAAGAGCATCTGCGCGCCCGAAACGACCTGGCGCCAGAGCGGGTCGTTGAAGCCGTCCTGCATGTTCAGGCGTCCTTTTGCTTGGTGCCGAAGATCTTGTCACCGGCATCGCCGAGGCCCGGCACGATATAGCCGTGCTCGTTCAGGCGCTGGTCGATCGAGGCGGTGTAGATCTGTACATCGGGGTGAGCTTTTTCCACCACGTCGATGCCTTCTGGTGCCGCGACCAGGACCATGGCGCGAATCTCTTTGCAGCCAGCCTTCTTCAACAGGTCGATGGTGGCAACCATCGAGCCGCCGGTTGCCAGCATGGGGTCGATGATCAATGCCAGGCGCTGGTTGATGTCCGGGGCGAGCTTTTCCAGGTACGTATGGGCTTCGAAGGTCTCTTCGTTGCGGGCAACACCGACCGCGCTCACCTTGGCACCCGGGATCAGGCTGAGTACGCCGTCGAGCATGCCGATGCCGGCACGCAGAATGGGCACTACGGTGATCTTCTTGCCGGCGATTTTCTCTACCGCGACCTTGCCACACCAGCCGTCGATCTCGTAGGTTTCGAGCGGCAGGTCCTGGGTGGCTTCATAAGTCAGAAGAGCGCCGACTTCCTGGGCGAGTTCGCGAAAATTCTTGGTGCTGATATCGGCACGGCGCATCAGGCCGAGCTTGTGGCGGATCAGCGGGTGGCGGATCTCACGAGTGGGCATAGGGGGGCTCCGAAAGGCGGGCAAAAAAACCGCGCTAGATTAATCTATTCAGCCTGCGCTGTCGTCTGGTCATTCTGCACGTTAGTCCATAAACGCTTGATCTGTGACGAGCGGATGCGTACCTTTGCCCGCTTTTCCAAAATCCCCCGGAGCGCGCCATGTCCGCCGATCTCGAGCATATCCGTCAAGTCATGCGTGAAGCTGACTGCCTGTACACCGAAGCTGAGGTCGAAGCGGCCATCGCCAAGGTGGGCGAGCAAATCTGCAAGGACCTGCACGACAAGAACCCTGTGGTGTTCTGCGTGATGAACGGTGGCCTGATCTTCTCCGGCAAACTGCTGACCCACCTGCAGTTCCCGCTGGAAGCTTCCTACCTGCACGCCACGCGCTACCGCAACCAGACCAGTGGCGGCGAGCTGTTCTGGAAGGCCAAGCCCGAGGTGTCGTTCATCGACCGCGACGTGCTGATCGTCGACGACATCCTCGATGAAGGCCATACCCTCAGTGCCATCATCGAGTTCTGCAAGCACGCCGGCGCGCGCTCGGTGTACACCGCCGTGCTGATCGACAAGGACCACGACCGCAAAGCCAGCCCGGACCTCAAGGCCAACTACGTGGGCCTGCCCTGCATTGACCGCTACATCTTCGGCTATGGCATGGACTACAAAGGCTACTGGCGCAACGCCAACGGCATCTTCGCCGTCAAGGGCCTGTAAAAACGTCCACGTGCTAGAGTGCGGCTTCATACAAGGAGCCTCACATGCGTGCGTTTCTCCCCCTTCTGGTGGCCATCAGCCTGCCGCTGGCCGCTGCACCGCTGCACAGCCAGTTCCTGCCCCCGGACGACCTGGCCCTGCGTCAGGAAGCACCCACCAGCCAGCAGTTGCTGCAAGTGACCGACTACTCGGTGGTAGTCGGTGCCCAGCGGCAGTCCGACCAGCAGCCGATCCCGATCACCTCGTCGCTGCAAGTGCGCCTGAAGGGCAAGCCGCTGAGCAAGGGGGCGACCATTGCCCAGGTGCTGCTGACATTCGACGGTGAGGCCGCCAAGAGCCTCAAGAAACCGGTGTACGACGACAAGACCCGCACCTTGAGCCTGAATTACCCCCTCAGCGACTACCGGGTGATCATGGACCTGCTGCGCAACGAAACGCTGTATGTGCAGTTCCTCACCTATGGCAACGGCCATATCTGGGCCGACCTGCACACGGGCACCGTACGTACGCGTTGAGGCGCGCGGCCTGCGGGGGGTAAACTGCCGGCCTTCGAAATTCCGTGATGGTCCAGAGGGAGCCGGCAATGCGTAAAGACAAGAAACAGGTAATCGGTGACGAAATCAGCGACGACTACATCAAGTCGTTCCTTCAGTTCGAGCCGGCCGATGGCGTCACCTCACCCTCGCTGCACAAACTGGTGAAAGCCTACCGCGGCCTGCGTGTGGACGACTTCCAGCGTTTTGTCGGGTTCTTCGTCGAAGCCGGCCTGGACCTGGATGGCAAGGACGAACACGGCAAAACCTTCGTCGAGCAGATCGCCGACCAGCGCAATGCGCAGGAGTACATCGAGATCATCGCCCAGGCCCGTGGTTGATCGTTGGCCTGTGCCGCTTCCTCGCGGCCCAGGCTGACCAACACGCCGGCAAAAAAACGCCCCGAAGGGTGATGCCTGTCCTTTAAGCGTTATTGGGGCTGCTTTGCAGCCCTTCGCGGGCGCGCCCGCTCCAACACGTTTGGCGCTGCACTCAAGAAATGCGCGACCCCTGTGGGAGCGGGCGTGCCCGCGAAGGGCCGCAAAGCGGCCCCCATTTACTTAACTGACTGGCATTACCCCGAAGGGCGTTTTTTCGTTACCGGGCCAGTCAGGCGTAATGCTTGGCTGCCGGGCTGCTTTCCACCAGGTCCAGTGCCGCGTCGTTATCTGCACTGATCTTGCGGTACAGGGCAGCATCGGTCGCCAGGGTCTTCTCGCGTGCGGGGAAGATTTCCTTGAGTTTCTCGGCCCAGGCCCCTTTGGCCTGCTCAGGGAAGCAACGCTCGATCAGTTCCAGCATGATCGAAACGGTCACCGAAGCACCTGGCGAGGCGCCGAGCAGTGCAGCCAGGCTGCCGTCCTGCGCCGAGACCAGCTCGGTGCCGAATTGCAGCACGCCGCCTTTCTTCGGGTCTTTCTTGATGATCTGCACGCGCTGACCTGCGACTTCCAGGCGCCAGTCTTCGGCCTTGGCCTGCGGGTAGAAGCGCCGCAGGGCTTCCAGGCGCTGTTCCATCGACTGCATCACTTCGCTGACCAGGTACTTGGTCAGGTCCATGTTGTCGCGGGCCACGGCCAGCATCGGGCCGATATTGCCCATGCGCACCGACAGCGGCAGGTCCATCAGCGAACCGTGCTTCAGGAACTTGGTGGTAAAGCCGGCATAAGGGCCGAACAGCAGCGAAGTCTTGCCGTCTACAACCCGGGTGTCCAGGTGCGGTACCGACATCGGTGGCGCCCCCACGGCGGCCTGGCTGTAAACCTTGGCCTGGTGCTGCTTGACGATTTCCGGGTTGTCGCAGCGCAGCCACTGGCCGCTGACCGGGAAGCCGCCAAAACCTTTGCTCTCCGGGATGCCGGACATCTGCAGCAGCGGCAGGGCCGCGCCGCCGGCGCCCAGGAACACGAAGCGGGCGTCCACTTCACGGCTGCCGCCGCTGTTGACGTCCTTGATGCTGACGGTCCAGCCGCTGCCGTTACGGCGCAGGCCGACGACCTTCTTGCTGTATTTGACCTGCGCGTGCGGCGCGTCACCCAGCAGCTTCAGCAGCTTCAGGGTCAGGGCGCCGAAGTTGACGTCGGTGCCTTTGGCCACGCGGGTCGCGGCGATGTGCTGGTCGGCAGGGCGGCCAGGCATCATCAGCGGCATCCAGTCGTTCATCACGGCCTTGTCTTCGGTGTACTCCATCTCGGAGAAGGCATGGTGCTGCTTGAGCAGCTCGAAGCGTTTCTTGAGGAAGGCAACACCCTTGTCACCCTCGACGTAGCTCAGGTGCGGGACAGGGTTGATGAACGCACGCGCCGAGCCGAAGTTGTCCTTCTTGCTCAGGTAGGCCCAGAACTGGCGCGAAACCTCGAACTGGGTGTTGATGTGCACGGCCTTCTTGATGTCGATGCTGCCATCGGCGGCCTGCGGCGTGTAGTTCAGCTCGCACAGGCCGGCGTGGCCGGTGCCTGCGTTGTTCCAGGGGTTGGAGCTTTCCGCGGCTCCGGAGTCCATCGCCTCGACGACCTCAAGCTTCAGGGTCGGGTCAAGCTCCTTGAGCAGTACGGCCAGGGTGGCACTCATGATGCCCGCGCCTACCAGTACCACATCAACCGATTCGTTCTGCGCCATTTAACGCGTCTCCACAATCTACAGCTACCTAATTGACAGCATAGGACCTGGGGTTGCCAGGGTCGCCATGTCCGGCTTTTCGCAGTTCTTGCAACTTCCGCGGACACCGCCAACCAGTCTTCGGGTTCAGGTATTGAACGCCGTTTGCCAGGGCTGCGGCAATTCGACTATGGTCAAGGTGTCGTGCGTGCGTTATGGAGCGGGTCAGGCACTCATGCAGGATGAGCGCATTTGCCGCCTGTTCAGGGCTGTTCGGGACACATCTGCCGCTTTTACACATGCCAGACTGTTCATTTGCTCGCCACACTCTTGTGAAGTTGTGAAAACCGTTTTTTCACGCTCTTTTGGAGACGTGAACCTCAAAAAGGGACTGCGCGATGGCAACCCGCAGGTTCATGCAGCGTGAAGGGCCGGAAAAGCAGGCACGACAGCCGATGCAAGACCTCAGTGGAAGGCTCTCTGTGGGCGAAGCGTTGAAGTTGCCGGGGTCAATCGGCGAGTGCGGGGCCCGATCAGGAGACGTCCTTATAATCGGGGGGAGATTATAACGATGTCGCGGGCAGAAATGTCGCCATTCGTGGTTTTTATTGCAGCGTTTGTCAGGCCAGGCGCATGCGCGGCTGCCAATGCCGGCTTGCACAGACGCAAAGTACAGGCCCGGGCAGTGCATGAAAGCATTGTCACAAGCGGGCTGGGACCGATGACTGGCCGATGCGGGGCTGGGTATACTGTGCGCCTTAGCCGCATTTTCTGGAGAAACGCGCATGTTGCAACGTCTGTTGTTCGGTTTGCTTGCCGTGGCCAGCCTCAGCCTGGTCGGTTGTGCCCACAGCCCGCAACAACTCAACCCGCAACCCACGCTCAAGGCCCAGCTCGCGCCGGTCGGTCATGGCCAGCCGGTGGTGGTCCGGGTGGTTGACGGTCGCCCATCGCAGTCGCTGGGTACCCGTGGTGGCATGTACCCTGAAACCAGCACCATCAGCGTCAGTGGCAATGACGTGGTGCCCAAGCTGCAGGCCCAGGCTGAAGCGGCTGTGCGCCTGCTCGGCTTCACGCCTACGGCCAACGCCTACAACGCGCCGCAGTTGACCGTGACCCTGGCCGAGCTGAAGTACCAGTCGCCCAAAGACAACCTGTACGTGACCGAAGCCACGATCGGTGCCACCTTCCGTGCCGACGTGAAGAATGGCGGCCGCAGCTACAGCGGCCGTTACGGCGCGTCGCTCGACCAGCGCTTCGGCATGGCACCGAACCAGGACACCAACACCCAGTTGGTAGGCGACGTTCTGAGCGATGCGCTGACCCGCATGTTCAAAGACCCGAGCATTGGCCAGATCCTGGCCCAGTAAGCCCTCTGCGCTGCTGAAAACCCGCTGCCTGGTCGCCAGGCAGCGGGTTTTTTTGTGCCTCGCCAACGCTTGCCGGTGGGGTGGCCGGCGCAGGTTCACGCCGCCTCTATGTGGAAATCCAGCAGGCTGAAGCCAGTGCCGGCGTCCACCTCCGGCAGGTCTGCATGCACATGCCCGCCCAGCGCGCAGTAGACCAGCCACTGGCGGTCTTGCACATTGATGGCAAAACCATCGATCAGCGCCTGTTGCTCCTCGCTTTGGGCAACGAGGTAAAGGCGGTCCTGGTTTTCGGCGTGCAGCATGAAGTAGCTCCGGCTCATGGGAAGGTCGACAGGGTGGCCTGCTCAGATGACGAGCCGATGACAGATGAAATTAAATGACAGTTTGTCGCCAATGCCGGGCAGCGAAGGGCGAGTTGCGTAGAATGCGGGCCTTCGCCGTCGCTTACACCGAGGTTGCGTGATGTCCTTGCAAGTGCTTTGGGGGTTTCTGGCCGCCCATCCCACCAAGTTGATCAATGTGCTGGCGCTGCTGCTGACCTGCCCGGGCGGGTTGCTGCTGCAAAGCGCTAGGCGGCGCGCGGCCGAAACCCGCGAGAGCCTGGCGCTTGAGGAGGGGGTAGTGGATGCCTTCGACCTGCGGGTGCCCAAGTACTTCTACATTCTGGGCTTCGCTTGCCTGGCCATGGCGCTGCTGCTGTCCTGGTTCAGCACCTGGGTTTGAGATTGCGGGGCTGCAAGGCAGCCCCGCAATCGGTCAGGCAACCGGCGCCTGCTGCCTGACCTGGTACTGGTTGCGCACCGGTGTCGCATACTGCAATACCAGGTACGGCCGCTGCTCTTCAGGGCAGGCCGCCAGCCGACGTTGCCATTCTTCCTTGGCCTTGGCCAGTTCGTCGGCCGGGAACACCTGTTCGGCGCCAGGTACCTGCAGGGCTTCGTCCTTACCCTCCCACATTGCGTAGGCCAGGTAATGCACCGGGAACAACCGGTAGCCAGCCAGGATCTGGCGGTCGATCTCCGCGGCCAGCTGCTTGGTATCCTCGTAGTACTCGGTCACCGGTGGCGCGAAGTTGATGTGCACCCGGCCCTTGTAGCCGGTGATGCCCTTGGCGATGCTGTTGTCGTCCTCCCCTGGGGCCTTCTGGTAGCTGCCAGTGGTAGCGCGGATATACAGCTCGCGGGCTTTGGCCTGGTCGCACGGGTCGTACTCGTAGCTGATCGACACCGGCGTCAGGTTCAGGCTCTGGATGACGGCGCCAAACGCCTCGTCCTTGCGGCTCATGTGGAACATCTTGAGGATCGCCGAGTCGGTGCGGTCGTCACCGTCCTTGGCGCGGCCCTCGGCCTGGGCGATCCAGATCGAGGTGGCGTCGTTGCGGATCGAGTGGTTGATGTAGGCCGAGAGCAGCTGATAAGCCGCCAGCTTTTCACGGCGCCCGCTGATCGAACGGTGCACGATGAAACTCTTGTTCAGGCGCATCATGTCGCTGACGAACGGCTTTTGCAGCAGGTTGTCGCCAATGGCGATGCGCGGCGTGGGCAGGCCGGCGTGGTACACCGCATAGTTGACGAAGGCCGGGTCCATCACGATGTCGCGGTGGTTGGCCAGGAACAGGTAGGCCGTACCTGCCTTCAACTGCTCCACACCGGAATAGGTGACGCCGTCGGTGGCGCGGTCGATGGTCTGGTCAACGTAGTACTCGACCTTGTCCTGCAGGGTGGAAACGCAGGTCACACCGGCGAATTCCTTGCGCAGGCGGCGGGCGATCAGCGGTTTGAGCAGCCAGCCGAAAGCCCCGGCTGCCCGCGGGAAGCGGAAGTGGGTGAGGATATCGAGGAATGCCGGGTCGCTGAGCAGGCGGGCCAGAACCGCAGGTACCTCAGCGTCGTCGTAGGGTCGGATGGCATCGAATTCGCCCATCATGCTCTCTTGTTGGAAACGGCTAGGGTAATAAACAGGGGCAGGCTCCGAAAAACGGCTCGGACGCACACGGGCCCCGTAAACAGACCGACAATTATACGCATAAGTCACCCCGGAGGCCGCGATGCTCGAAACTGCGTTCTACGATTGCCCTTATTGCGGCGAAGAGGTCGAAACCACGGTGGACCTGTCCGGTGGCGATCAGGAGTACATCGAGGACTGCCAGGTGTGCTGCAGGCCGATTCGTTTCGTGCTGCAGGTGCATGGCGAGGAATGGATGCTGGATGTCTACGGCGAGAACGAATGATGCGGCGGATCTACGAACCGGAAAACCTGCTTGAAGCCGAAATGCTGTCCGGGATGCTCGCCAGTGAAGGCATCGCGGTGCAGGTGGTGGGCCGTGACCTGATCGGTGCAGTCGGCGAGCTGCCCATGCAAGGGTTGCTAGGGCTTGCGGTCGCCGATGAGCAGGCCGAGTACGCACGGCAGCTGATCGATGCGTACAATGAGGCCCAGCCACTGGTTGGCGACGAACCGGAGAGTATCCCCGGTACCTTGATCTGCTAGGTTCTGAATTCGCTCATGTGTGGACGTTACGCCCTGTTTCGCTGGCCCCAGGCCCTTGCCAGTCTGCCGGGGTTCCCCGCGGGCCAGCCGGCCCAATGGAATATTGCACCTGGGGCATCGGTGCTGATCCAGCGCCAGCTTGACGGCCAGCAGCAACTGGCCATGGCGCGTTGGGGGCTGACCCCGGCGTGGCTCACCGACCTGTCCCGCACCCCCGCCCATGCCCGCGCCGAAACCCTGGCCGAGCAACCGATGTTCCGCGAGGCGTTTCGCCAGCGCCGCTGCCTGATGCCGGCCAACGGCTTTTACGAGTGGCGGGGCACGGTACGCAAGCGCCCTTATTGGCTGACGCCGGGGGAGGGCGCCTCGTTGTACTTTGCGGCCATATGGGAAGCCTACCCCGTGCAGGACCAGGTGTGGCTGAGTTGCGCGGTGGTGACCCAGGCGGCCCTGAACCAGCGCCGGCCGCTGATCCTCGACGATGCGGGCCAGGCTGCCTGGCTCGATCCGGATACGCCGGTTACCCGCTTGCACGAACTGCTGGCCAGCCCGCCTGCGCCACTGCGCGAAAGGGCCTTGGCGAATTTCGTCAACGACCCGAAGCTGGATGCGCCGGAGTGTCTTACCCCGCTTTGATGGGTGGCCGGTGCTGGTGATGAAAATCTTCCCTGCGGCTATGGCGGCTACCGGCGAGTCGGCCTAGGATACGGCGCATGCAAAAAAGGGAGTGTTTTCATGCGTAAGTCTTTTGTCGTCAGCCTGTTGAGTGCTGGCATCGTGCTGGGCGGCTGCCAGGCGGTGAATACCACCAGTGGCGGTGCTGTCGGCGTCGAGCGCCAGCAGTACATGTTCAGCATGCTCTCCACCGATGAAGTCAACCAGATGTACGCCCAGTCGTACCAGCAGACCCTCGGTGAAGCCTCCAGCAAGGGGGTGCTCGACAAGTCCAGTGCCGATGCCAAGCGGGTGCAGGCCATCGCCAGCCGGCTGATTGCCCAGGCCCCCAAGTTCCGCCCGGATTCCGCGCAGTGGGACTGGCAAGTCAACGTGATCAAGAGCGACGAACTGAACGCCAACTGCGGCCCTGGCGGCAAGATCATCGTGTATACCGGCCTGATCGACCAGCTCAAGCTCACCGATGCGGAAATTGCCGCCGTTGTCGGTCACGAAATCGCCCACGCCCTGCGTGAGCACAGCCGCGAGGCGATGTCCAAGGCCTATGGTGTGGAAATGGCGCGCCAGGGGGCGGGTGCCATCTTTGGCCTGGGCCAGAACAGCATGGCCATTGCCGACACCGTGGTGAACTACGCCATGACCCTGCCCAACAGCCGGGCCAACGAAAACGAAGCCGACCTGATCGGCCTGGAGTTGTCGGCCCGTGCCGGCTACGACCCGAACGCCGCAATCACCTTGTGGAACAAGATGAGCAAGGCGTCCGAAGGCGCCCCGCCCGAGTTCATGAGCACTCACCCGGCATCCTCCAGCCGCATTGCCTCGCTGCAGGCGGCCATTCCCAAGGTGATGCCGCTGTATCAGGCCGCGGCCAAGCCATGATCGCTTGAAGCGTGGGGGCGCACGGCGCCCCCGTGTTTTCCGGTTACCCGACCCAGCCACTGGCCTTCATCGCCGAGTACACGGCCACGATCGCCAGTACGAAGAACGCCGCGGCCGCCAGGCGACGGATCAGCGTCAGCGGCAGCTTGTCGGCTGCAAAGTTGCCCGCCAGCACCACGGGTACGTTGGCAATCAGCATGCCCAGCGTGGTGCCGATGATGACCATGATCAGGTGCGGGTATTGGGCCGCCAGCATTACGGTCGCGACCTGGGTCTTGTCACCGATTTCGGCGAGGAAGAACGCAATCAGCGTGGTCAGGAACGGGCCGAAGCGGCGCGCCGGGTTCTCGTCATCGTCCATTTTGTCCGGTACCAGGGTCCAGAGCGCCGTGGCGGTGAAGCTCGCGGCCAGGATCCAGTGCAGGGCCGAATCGCTGAAGAAGCTACCGACCCACGCCCCTACGGCACCGGCTGCGGCATGGTTGGCCAGGGTGGCGGCGATGATACCGGCAATGATCGGCCATGGCTTGCGGAAGCGCGCGGCGAGAATGAGTGCGAGCAGCTGCGTCTTGTCGCCGATTTCGGCGAGCGCAACGATGGCGGTGGGGACCAACAGAGATTCCAGCATCAGGATTCCTACGGGGGGCGGGTCGACACGGCTATGACACGTACAGCCTTCCCGCCCCGGGTAAGGTGTGCGTGTCATAGGTCTTGTCAAACCCCGGATCCGTCTATGCGGATCTCTCCATGCACGTGGGCATGGGGGTCGCACGCGCCATGGTCTGTGGACCAAGTATGTTGACGCGTACCGGGCGAGCGGTGGGCTCGCGGGAGACTACTCCCCTAGGACGGAGCGGATTCTGCCTTGGCAAAACGCTTTCGGCAAGCGCTGTTTTCAGCCATGCACGGCCTGGTAGATTCGGAAGCCTTCCGCCTCGTCGCGTATCTGGCAGTTGCCCAGCGCCCCTTCGATCAGCGGCTGGTAGCGCAGGAAGCTATTGGCAACCAAGCGCATTTCGCCCCCTTTTCGCAGATGAACCGCTAATTTTCTCAGCAAGTTTTCCGAGGCCTGGTAATTGGTGTGCACCCCGGTATGGAACGGCGGGTTGCTGAGAATCAGGCTCAGGTCGAGCGGTGCTGCATCAATGCCATCACCGCTGATCACCTCACCTTCCAGGCCGTTTGCAGCCAGGGTCAGACGGCTGGCAGCCACGGCGAAGGCATCCACGTCCAGCAACGTCACCCGGTTGTGCGGGTAACGGCGCTTGACCGTGGCCCCCAGCACCCCGGCACCGCAACCGAAGTCCAGCATGTGGCCGCTGGGCAGGTTGTCCAGGTGCTTGAGCAGCAGCGCAGTGCCGCGGTCCAGGCGGCCGTGGCTGAACACACCGGGCAGGCTGACCACTTGCAGCGGGCCGTCTTCCAGGGCCAGTTCGAAGCGCTGGGCCAGGCTCTGCAGCGGTGTCGCCTGCGGGGCCTGGTCGACCGTCACCTGCCACAGCTGGCAATGCCGCGCGCTGTCAAGCTTGCGCGGCTTGCCGAAAGCCTGCAACAGCTTGGCCGCGCCCTCGATGCCACCGCGTTTTTCACCGACCAGGTACAGCGCGCGACCCGCCAGGCGGGAAGCCAGGGCGTTGAGCAGGTAGGCGGCCAATTCGCGGGATTTGGGCAGGAACAGCACGGCGCTGTCGAACGCGCCCGCCGGGGGCTCTACGCCATACTGGCTGCGGCCCGCAAAGCGGCCTTCGAGCACGGCCTGGTCGCCGGCGTGCCACGACCAGGCGCGGGCTTCGGGCAACTGCCCGAGCAAGCCGTCGGCGGGGGCGCCTGCGAGCAGCAGCGGGCCCTGGAACAGCTCCGCCTGGCGGAGCAATACTTCACTGCGCGGGTCCATGAACGACGCCTCCTGGAAAAAAGTGGCGCAGTGTAGCAGAGCCCGGCGCCTGGCTCAGCTGACCACGCGGCGTGGCTGCCCGGCGAAAAAGGCCTGGGCGTTCTCGCTGAGCTGGCCGACGATACGCTGGCGCGCCTCCACCGCGCCCCAGGCGCTGTGTGGGGTGATGATCAGGCGCGGGATACCGGCTTCGAGCAGCGGGTTGCCGTTGACTGGCGGCTCCACGCTCAATACGTCGGTGGCAGCGCCGCCCAGGTGGCCACTGCGCAGCGCATCGGCCAGGGCCTGCTCATCGATCAGGCCGCCGCGCGCGGTGTTCACCACCAGCGCCCCAGGCTTGAGCAGGGCCAGCTCGCGCGCCCCCAGCATGTGCCGGGTGTGCTCATTCAAGGGGCAGTGCAGGGTCAGCGCGTCAACCTGCGGCAACAACGCCTCCAGCGGCAGCCGGTCGGCGCGCTGCGGGCGGCCGGGGATCAGCCCGCTCAGTACGCGCATGCCGAACGCTTCGGCCAGCCGCGCCACCGCGCCGCCCAACTCACCGTGGCCAAGCAGGCCAAGGGTTTTGCCCTGCAGTTCGACAATCGGGAAATCCAGCAGGCAGAACTGGTTGGCCTTGGCCCATTGCCCCTCTGCCACCGCCTGGTGGTAGTCGCACAGCCGCGTGGCCAGCGCCAGCAGCAGCGCGAGGGTGTGCTGGGCGACAGACGGCGTGCCGTAGCCCTGGCAGTTGCACACCGTGATGCCCTGGGCGCGGGCGGCGGCCAGGTCGACGTTGTTGGTGCCGGTGGCGGCCACCAGAATCAGCTTCAATTGCGGATTGGCGGCCAGCACGGCGGCGTCGAGCACAACCTTGTTGCTGACCACCGCTACCGCGCCCTGCAGGCGCTCGGCGACCTGTTCCGGGGCGGTGGCGGCGAACAGCTCGAACTGGTCGAACTGCTGCTGCAGGGGCGACAGATCCAGGTCGCCGAGGTCCAGGGACTGGTGGTCGAGAAACACGGCGCGACGCGGGCTGGGCATGAACATCTCCTGGGCAGGGGCGGGTTTGTGGTGGGCTCCCGGCGCAGTGTCCAGCTCAACCTCGCCGCCCGTCAACGCCTTGCGGCTCATACCTTGGCCAGGCAAATCATTCCTTCGGCTGATTTGGCCGTCACATTGGCGAACTACAGTAACTCCCCAGATCAGCTCCCCACCGACTTTTCCGGCCCGCTTCCAAGAAAAGGGATATCCATGTTGCAGACCCGCATCATCAAGCCCGCCGAGGGCGCCTATGCCTATCCATTACTGATCAAGCGCCTGCTGATGTCTGGCAGCCGCTACGAGAAGACCCGCGAAATCGTCTACCGCGACCAGATGCGGCTGACCTACCCACAGCTCAACGAGCGTATCGCCCGGCTGGCCAACGTGCTGACCGAGGCCGGGGTCAAGGCCGGTGACACCGTGGCGGTCATGGACTGGGACAGCCACCGCTACCTGGAATGCATGTTTGCCATCCCGATGATCGGCGCCGTGGTGCATACCATCAACGTGCGCCTGTCACCCGAGCAGATCCTCTACACCATGAACCACGCCGAAGACCGGGTGGTGCTGGTCAACAGTGACTTTGTCGGCCTGTACCAGGCCATCGCCGGGCAGTTGACCACTGTCGACAAGACCGTGCTGCTGACCGATGGCCCGGCCCAGGCCGCCGAACTGCCCGGGCTGGTGGGTGAGTACGAACAACTGCTCGCCGCTGCCAGCCCGAGCTACGACTTCCCCGACTTCGACGAGAACTCGGTGGCGACCACGTTCTACACCACTGGCACCACCGGCAACCCCAAGGGCGTGTACTTCACCCATCGGCAGCTGGTGCTGCACACCCTGGCCGAGGCTTCGGTCACCGGCAGTATCGACAGCGTGCGCCTGCTGGGCAGCGATGACGTCTACATGCCGATCACGCCGATGTTCCACGTGCATGCCTGGGGCATTCCCTACGCGGCCACCATGCTCGGCATGAAGCAGGTGTATCCCGGTCGTTACGAGCCCGAGATGCTGATCAGGCTGTGGCGTGAAGAGAACGTCACCTTCTCCCACTGTGTGCCGACCATCCTGCAGATGCTGCTCAATTGCCCGACTGCCCAAGGCCAGGACTTCGGCGGCTGGAAAATCATCATCGGCGGCAGCTCGCTGAACCGGTCGCTGTACCAGGCGGCGCTGGCCCGCGGCATCCAGCTGACCGCAGCGTACGGCATGTCCGAGACCTGCCCGCTGATATCCGCCGCGCACCTGAACGACGAGTTGCAGGCCGGCAGTGAGGATGAGCGCGTCACCTACCGTATCAAGGCCGGGGTGCCGGTACCGTTGGTGGAGGCGGCGATTGTCGACGGCGACGGCAACTTCCTGCCCGCCGATGGCGAAACCCAGGGCGAGCTGGTGCTGCGTGCACCGTGGCTGACCCAGGGTTATTTCAAGGAGCCGGAAAAGAGCGAAGAGCTGTGGCTGGGCGGCTGGCTGCACACCGGCGACGTCGCCACCCTCGACAACATGGGTTACATCGACATACGCGACCGTATCAAGGATGTGATCAAGACCGGTGGCGAGTGGGTGTCGTCACTCGACCTGGAAGACCTGGTCAGCCGCCACCCGGCCGTGCGCGAAGTCGCGGTGGTGGGGGTGGCCGACCCGCAGTGGGGCGAGCGCCCGTTTGCCCTGCTGGTGGTGCGCGAGGGCATGGCGATCGATGCGAAAGCGCTGAAGGACCACCTCAAGCCGTTCGTCGAGCAAGGCCATATCAACAAATGGGCGATTCCCAGCCAGATCGCCGTTGTTACTGAAATTCCCAAGACCAGTGTCGGCAAGCTGGACAAGAAGCGCATACGCCAGGACATCGTGCAGTGGCAGGCCAGCAACAGCGCCTTCCTGTCCACCCTGTAAACCTGGGGCGGGTCGCGTGCGACAGAACGCGACCCGCGTTCTAGAGCGGCTGGCGCCTTGCCAAATGGTAAAAATGCGCCATCCTTGAGCACTGCCAGCACGCGATCAAGGAAAAAACCCAACGAGTGGTTGGCACGGAGCGCAAATCACACTTTAGAGGGA
Organism: Pseudomonas sp. UBA6699; assembly: GCF_002454615.1. Classification (NCBI taxonomy): domain Bacteria; kingdom Pseudomonadati; phylum Pseudomonadota; class Gammaproteobacteria; order Pseudomonadales; family Pseudomonadaceae; genus Pseudomonas; species Pseudomonas sp. UBA6699. Next base: position 3,748 of record NZ_DKJF01000060.1, on the reverse strand, counting down.
TCAAGCGCCTGTGCCTTGCTGGCTATAGTCGGGGCCAGGGGATTTTCAGGAATGGGGGAGGGCGTCACGCGCTAGCCGTGCCGCCGCAGGCGCAAGCCTGCAAACCGGTCACTCGGCCGTTCTTGAAAGGACTCACTGCCATAACAATAAAGTACATGGAGTAGCGTCGATGAAATCTGCAAATCCGTTCTGGCGCCGGGCCAAGCTGCCCTTGGCCGTCAGCATCGCTTCCACGCTCGCAAGTCCTGCTTTCGCTGTCAGTTTCAACATCGGTGAAATCGAAGGCCAGTTCGACTCGTCGCTCTCCATTGGCGCCAGCTGGTCGACCGCCAACCCCAACCGGAACCTGATCGGGGTGAACAACGGCGGCAAGGGCCTGTCGCAGACCTCCGACGACGGTCACCTGAACTTCAAGAAGGGCGAAACCTTCTCCAAGATCTTCAAGGGTATCCACGACCTGGAGCTCAAGTACGGTGATACCGGCGTATTCGTGCGCGGCAAGTACTGGTATGACTTCGAGCTGAAGGACGAAGGTCGCGAATTCAAGGACATCAGCGATTCCAACCGCAAGGAAGGGGCCAAGTCGTCCGGCGCCGAACTGCTCGACGCCTTCGTCTACCACAACTACTCGATCGGTGATCAGCCGGGCTCGGTTCGCCTCGGCAAGCAGGTGGTCAGCTGGGGCGAAAGTACCTTCATCGGTGGCGGCATCAACGCGATCAACCCCATCGACGTGTCGGCGTTCCGCCGCCCGGGTGCCGAGATCAAGGAAGGCCTGATTCCGGTCAACATGTTCTACATCTCCCAGAGCCTGACCGACAACCTGTCGGCCGAGGCCTTCTATCAGCTGGAGTGGGACCAGACGGTCGTCGACAACTGCGGCACGTTCTTCTCGCAACCCGACATCATCGCCGATGGCTGTACCGACAACCTGCGCGTGCTCAACAGCAGCCGCACGGTACCGGGCGCCGCCCAGCAGTTTCTTGCCACGCGCGGCGTGAACATCAACGAAGAGGGCGTGATGGTGCGCCGTGGTGCCGACCGCGATGCGCGTGACAGCGGGCAGTTCGGTGTGGCCATGCGCTACATGTTCGAGCCGCTGGACACCGAGTTCGGTGCCTACTTCATGAACTACCACAGCCGTGCGCCAATCTTCAGCGCCACAGGGGCCGCACCTTCGGTATTTGCAGGGCTCAGCGCGCTGCCTGCGCAACTGCGGGCGCTGGCGCCGCTGATCGTGGCCGGCAATTCCGAGTACTTCGTCGAATACCCGGAAGACATTCGCCTGTATGGCTTGAGCTTCTCCACCACATTGCCCACTGGCACCGCCTGGAGCGGCGAAATCAGCTACCGGCCCAACGCACCGGTGCAGCTCAATACCACGGACATCCTGTTTGCCGGGGTTCGCCCGATTGGTGGCGCATTGAGCAACGCCTCGCTGCTGACAGGCACCCCTGGCCAGGACCTGCATGGCTACCGTCGCAAGGAGATCACTCAGTTCCAGACGACCCTCACGCACTTCTTCGACCAGGTGATGGGCGCCAGCCGCATGACCGTGGTCGGCGAGCTGGGTGTGACCCACGTCGGTGGCCTGGAGAACGCGCACGATACCCGTTACGGCCGTGACCCGGTATTCGGCCCAGGCCCGCTGCCCGCCACCGGCGGCGCAGATACCTGCCAGGCACTCAACAGCAGCACCATCGCCGGCGCGGGTGCGGGTGCCTCCACCGCCAACCTGAACCGCAAGTGCGAGAACGACGGCTACACCACCAGCACTTCGTGGGGCTACCGCGCCCGCGTGATCTGGGACTACAACGACGTGTTCGCCGGGGTCAACCTGAAACCGAGCGTGGCCTGGTCGCACGACGTGTCGGGCTATTCGCCAGGCCCTGGCGGCAACTTCGAGGAAGGCCGCAAGGCAGTCAGCCTGGGCCTGGACGCGGAGTACCAGAACACCTACACGGCGAGTCTGTCGTACACCAACTTCTTCGACGGCAAGTACAGCACCGTGGATGACCGCGACTTCGTCGCCCTCAGCTTCGGCGTGAATTTCTAAGCCCACAGATCCAGGACAACACGACATGAACAAGACCAGAAGTCTGCTGCAAGCCGGTGTGCTGGGCCTGTCCCTGCTGGCGACCAGCGTCATGGCTGCGGTATCCGCCGACGAGGCGGCCAAGCTGGGTAGCACGCTGACCCCGATGGGCGCCGAAAAGGCCGGTAACGCCGATGGTTCGATCGGCCCATGGCAGCCCTTGTCGAAAACCGCAGGCAGCGTCGATGGCAAAGGCTTCCTGTCCGACCCGTACGGCAGTGAGAAGCCACTGTTCACCATCACTGCGCAAAACGCCGAGCAGTACAAGGACAAGCTCTCGCCAGGCCAGATGGCCATGCTCAAGCGTTACCCGGACACCTTCAAGATCCCGGTATTCAAGACCCACCGCGGTTCCACCGTGCCTGCCGACGTGTTCGCCGCCATCAAGGAGAACGCCACCAAGACTACCCTTGTGGAAGGCGGCAACGGCCTGAGCAACTTCCGCACCGCGATACCGTTCCCCATTCCGAAAAACGGCCTGGAGGTGATCTGGAACCACATCACCCGCTACCGGGGTGGCAGCGTCAGCCGCCTGGTTACCCAGGCCACGCCGCAACAGAACGGCTCCTTCAACCCCGTGTACTTTTCTGACCAGTTCGTCTTCCGCGACAAGATGAAGGATTACGACCCGAACAACCCGGGCAACATCCTGTTCTACTTCAAGCAGGAAGTTACCGCCCCGGCGCGTCTGGCCGGTACCGTACTGCTGGTGCACGAAACCCTCGACCAGGTCAAGGATCCGCGCAAGGCCTGGATCTACAACGCCGGCCAGCGCCGAGTGCGCCAGGCGCCACAGGTGTCGTACGACGGCCCGGGTACCGCCGCCGATGGCCTGCGCACGTCGGACAACCTGGACATGTACAACGGCGCGCCAGACCGCTATGACTGGAAGCTGGAGGGCAAGAAGGAGCTGTACATCGCCTCCAACGCCTTCAAGCTCGATGACCCCAAGCTCAAGTACACCGACATCATCAAGGCCGGGCACATCAACCAGGACCTGACCCGTTATGAGCTGCGCCGTGTCTGGCATGTGGTCGCCACACTGAAGCCGGGGCAGCGGCATATCTACGCCAAGCGTGACTTCTACATCGACGAAGACACCTGGCAGGCCGCAGTGATCGACCAGTACGATGGCCGTGGCCAGCTGTGGCGCGTGTCCGAGGCGCACGCCCAGCCTTACTACAATGTCGAGGTACCGTGGTACACCCTGGAGGCCATCTACGACCTGCAGTCTGGTCGTTACCTGGCGCTAGGTATGAAGAACGAAGAGAAGCGTGCTTATGACTTCGGCTTCAGTGCCAGCAAGGCCGACTTCCAACCGGCGGCGCTGCGTCAGTCCGGCATTCGCTGAGCAGAACGCATTCAAGCGTCGGTTTACCGTAATGTTGTTCACTTGTGTGTGATGTCACACTGATTGGGGCTGCTGCGCAGCCCATCGCGACACGAGGCCGCTCCTACCAGGACCGTGCAGTTCTTGAGGCCTGCGCTGTACCTGTGGGAGATTCTATGGTTCCTGGCAAGGGTAGCCGGAGCATCTTCAGCGCCTGTGAGATCGAGCGCCGCCCGCGCGGCGCAATCGCGAGCTGCGCTCGCTCCTACGTTTGTTTCGGGCCAGTAACGCCTGTGACAGGCGCGCGCGGCCGCCTTGTTTGT
>NZ_DKJF01000059.1:0-27602 GCF_002454615.1 Pseudomonas sp. UBA6699 | reverse complement strand
GGGGTTTTGTCTTTGTGCTCCAAAAAAGTCCCCTGGCCTCACAACAATCCCTGTGGGAGCGGGCGTGCCCGCGAACACGGGCGAAGCCCGTGCCATGCCCCCCAGCGAACGCATCACGCGTGATATCGTTTCCCCCACCAACCTCAGCTCAGCACCTGCCAGAGAGTTTCCGATGCCCCACACCACCCATCTTCACCCCGGCTTCATGATCGTACACGGCAACCGCCTCGACGATTTGCGCAGCCTTGTGGTGAGCTGGATGCGTCGCTACCCGCTGGCACCGTTGGAAAACGAAATCGCCCTGGTGCAGAGTAACGGTATCGCTCAATGGCTCAAGCTGGCGCTGGCGGAAGACCCGCTGGAAGACGACCAAGGTGGCTGCGGCATCGCCGCTGCAATCGAGGTTCAACTGCCCGGCAGCTTCATGTGGCAGTTGTACCGCAGCGTGCTGGGGCGCGATGAAATTCCCGAGGTATCCCTGCTCGACAAAGCGCCGCTGACCTGGCGCCTGATGCGTCTGCTACCAGCGCTGATCGAGCGCCCGCACTTCGAGCCGTTGCGCCGCTTCCTGACGGACGACGGTGACCTGCGCAAGCGCTACCAGCTGTCCGAGCGCCTGGCCGATCTGTTCGACCAGTATCAGGTCTACCGGGCCGACTGGCTCAGGGACTGGGCAGCGGGTGAGCACGTGCTGAACACCGCCCGTGGCGAACGCAAGGCCCTGCCCCCGGCTAACCGCTGGCAGGCCGAGCTGTGGAAGGCCTTGCTGGAAGACGTCGGCGAAAAAGGCATGGCGCAAAGCCGGGCCGGCGTGCACCAGCGCTTCATCGAACGTATCAATAGCCTGGAACAGGCTCCCCCCGGGTTACCCTCGCGGGTGATCGTGTTCGGTATCTCGTCGTTGCCGGCCCAGGCCTTGGAGGCATTGGCCGGCCTCGCACGCTTCAGCCAGGTGTTGTTGTGCGTGCACAACCCTTGTCGCCACCACTGGGCGGACATCGTTGCCGACAAAGACCTGCTGCGCCACCAATACAAGCGTCAGCAGCGCAAACAAGGCATGCCCTTGCAGCTCGACGACCAGGCCCTGCACCAACACGCACACCCATTACTGGCTGCGTGGGGCAAGCAAGGCCGAGACTACATCAACTTGCTCGACAGCTACGACGACCCGGGTAGCTACCAAGGTGTGTTCAGCGATGGTCGCATCGATCTGTTCAGCGACGGTTCACCCGCCACGCTGCTCAATCAATTGCAGGACGACATTCTCGAACTCCGCCCGCTGGCAGAAACGCGTGCGCTGTGGCCGCCAGTCGATCCCGCCAACGACCGCTCGTTCCGTTTTCACATTGCCCACAGCCCCCAGCGCGAAGTGGAGATTCTCCACGACCAGCTGTTGGCCCGCTTCAGTGCCGACCCCACATTACGCCCGCGTGATGTCATCGTCATGCTGCCGGCCATCGACACATACGCGCCGCACATCCGCGCCGTTTTCGGCCAACTGCAGCGCAATGACCCGCGTTACATACCGTTCACCCTGACCGACCAAGGGCAGCGTGGTCGGGAACCTCTGCTGATTGCGCTGGAACACCTGCTCAAGCTGCCGGACAGCCGTTTCGCAGTCAGCGAAGTGCTCGACCTGCTGGATGTCCCGGCGGTAAGAGCCCGGTTCGGTATCCGCGAAAACGACCTGCCTACCCTGCACCGCTGGATCGAAGGCGCAGGCATTCGCTGGGGCCTCGATGCCGAGCAGCGAGCCAGCCTTGGCCTGCCCGCCGGGCTTGAACAGAACACCTGGCGCTTTGGTTTGCGACGCATGCTGTTGGGGTATGCCGTAGGCGTGGGCGAAGCGTGTGACGGTATTGAGCCGTACGATGAAATCGGTGGTCTGGACGCAGCCCTGATCGGCCCGCTGGTGGCCCTGCTCGACGCACTGGATGTCGCCTGCCAGGCCCTGGCCGAACCGGCCACCGTCAGCCAGTGGGGCGAGCGCCTGCATGCCCTGTTGCACGTGTTCTTCCTGGCCGAGGACGAGCACGACGAATTCCTGCTGATCCAGTTGCAGGATCTGCGCGATAGCTGGCTTGAAGTATGCGAAACGGTCGGCCTGCAGGACCCTCTGCCATTGACCGTGGTACGCGAGGCCTGGCTGTCGCGGCTGGACCAAGGCAAGCTGTCGCAACGTTTCCTGGCGGGCTCGGTGAATTTCTGCACCCTCATGCCCATGCGTGCGATCCCATTTCGGGTGGTGTGCCTGCTGGGCATGAACGATGGTGATTACCCCCGCGCCCAGCAGCCGCTGGACTTCGACCTGATGGCCAGCGACTACCGCCCCGGTGACCGCTCACGCCGTGAGGACGACCGTTATCTGTTGCTCGAAGCGCTGCTGTCGGCACGTGACCAGCTGTACGTCAGCTGGGTCGGGCGCAGTATCCGTGACAACAGCGAACGCCCGGCCTCGGTGTTGATCGGGCAGCTGCGCGACCACCTTGCGGCGGGTTGGCAGCTGAACGGCGCGCAGCAGGGCCAGGCGACACAGGCTGGCGAGCAGCTGCTGCACGCCCTGACCCAAGAGCACCCGCTGCAACCGTTCAGCCCGCGCTACTTCCAGAAGGGTAGCCCGCTGTTCAGCTATGCCCACGAATGGCAAGTGTTGCACCAGCAGAGCGAGTGCGACCCGCAGGGCGAACCAGCCCTGGCGCCCTATCAGGATGATGAAGCGCTTACCCTGACCCAGCTGAGTGACTTCCTGCGCCACCCGGTTCGGCATTTCTTCAGTCAGCGCCTCAAGGTGTACTTCGAAGCGCTGGAGGCGCCGACCCCGGACGAAGAACCCTTCACCCTCGACACCCTGCAGCGCTACGGCGCCAGTGAAAGCCTGCTCGGTGTCGCCTTGGCCGCACCGGGCAACGCCGAGCAGGCCCTGCAGGCTCAGGCCCGGCGTTTGCAGGCTTGCGGCGTGCTGCCACTGGCGGGGTTCGGCGAGCTGCTGCAAAGCGAGTTGATCGAGCCGTTACCCGACCTGCTGCAACGCCACCAGCAGTTGCTGCAACGGTGGCCGCGCTTGGTCGAGGGCGCTTTGCCCGTTCATTTCGAGCACGGCCGGCACCGTCTCGAAGGCTGGCTGGGGCGGGTATTCCAGGCCGACGACCAAAGCCTTCTGAGTATTACCACCGTGCCCAACACCATCAGTGCGGGGCGCAACAACTTGAAGTGGCACCGCCTGATCGCGCCCTGGGTCACCCACTTGGCGGCCTGTGCCGCAGGCTACGCCTACCATAGCGCCCTGGTAGCCAGCGACCTGACCCTGTTGCTGGCACCGCTGCCGCAAGGCGCCGCCGGGCAACTGTTGGGCGACCTGCTGGTGGCGCGCCAGGCCGCGATGAACGCGCCCCTGTCGGTCGCCGCCAAAACCGCTTTTGCCTGGCTGGCCCACGACGATGCCGACAAAGCCCTGGCCGCTGCGGCCCGCGCCTACGAGGGCGATGAACGCAACAGTTTCGGCGAGCGCAGTGAAAGCATCGCCCTGGCTCGGCAGTTCCGTGATTTCGCCGCACTCACCGCCGACGAAACCTTTGAAGGCTGGTGCGAAACCTTGTACCGCCCATTGTTCACCGCACCCTGGCAGACCCTGGGCAACCCGGAGAAAGGCGCATGACCCAGGCCCGCCCCTTGGCGTTGAGTTTCCCCTTGCATGGCAGCCAGCTGATCGAGGCCAGTGCCGGCACCGGCAAGACCTTCACCATTTCCGCCCTGTACCTGCGCCTGATCCTCGGGCATGGCGGCGAGCAGGGTTTTGCACGCGAACTGCTGCCACCGCAGATTCTGGTGGTGACCTTCACCGACGCCGCCACCAAGGAGTTGCGCGAGCGTATCCGTGCCCGCCTGGCAGAAGCTGCACGCTTCTTCCGTGGCGAGCTGGAGGGCGCCGACCCTTTGCTGCACCAACTGCGTGACGACTACCCGCAAGAGGCCTGGCCGCGCTGTGCCGGGCGCCTGGAAATTGCGGTGCAGTGGATGGACGAAGCAGCGGTATCGACCATTCACGGCTGGTGCCAGCGCATGCTGCGCGAGCACGCTTTTGACAGCGGCAGCCTGTTCACCCAGACCCTGGAAACCGACCACAGCGAGCTGCTGGGCCAAGTCATGCGCGATTACTGGCGGCGCTTCTGCTACAGCATGCAAGGCCAAGCGCTGGCGTGGGTGCGCAGCCATTGGGTCAGCCCCGACGCCTTGCTCCCGCGCATCCGCCCCTTGTTCGGTCGGGTGCGGGCCGAGCAGCACGGCGCGGAACCGGCGGCACTGATCGAGGCATCGCTGCAGCAGCGCAGCGAACAGTTGGCCCGGCTCAAGGCACCTTGGCTACAGTGGGCCGAAGAGTTGCGGCAGATCTGCCGCGATGCCCTGGCTGCCAAGCAGGTCGACGGCCGCAAGATGCAGGCGCGCTATTTCGAACCCTGGTTCGACAAGCTCCACGCGTGGGCTACGGACGAACAACAGGTGGAGCTCGACCTCGGTACCGGCTTCACCCGCCTGACCCCGGCCGGCATGGCCGAGGCCTGGAAGGGCGAGCCACCCGCGCACCCAGGCCTGGATGCCATGCAGACCCTGGCGCAACACCTGCAAGCCCTGGACAGCCCGGATGCCCCCCTGCTCGAGCATGCCGCCAATTGGGTTTCGGCACGGTTTGAAGTGGAGAAGCGTCGGCGGGCAGAAATGGGCTTTGACGATATGCTGGTGCGCCTGCAGCACGCACTGGCCAGTGAAGCCGGCGAGCGCCTGGGCGGGCTGATTCGTGAGCAGTTCCCGGTGGCCCTGATCGACGAATTCCAGGACACCGACCCGGTGCAGTACGGCATTTTCGAGCGTATCTACCAGATCGGCGAAAACCGCCCGGACACCGGCCTGTTCATGATTGGCGACCCGAAGCAAGCAATCTACGCCTTCCGCGGTGCAGACATTTACACCTACCTCGCCGCACGGCGGGCCACCATCGGTCGGCTGCACAGCCTGGACACCAACTACCGCTCCAGCAAGGCCATGGTGGCGGCAGTCAATCAGGTGTTCCTGCAGGCCGAGGCGCGTCAGGGAGGGCGCGGGGCGTTCCTGTTCCGCGGTGCGGATGACAACCCGTTGCCGTTCATCGAGGTGCACGCCAAAGGCCGTAGCGAACAGCTGGTGATCAACGGCGAAGCCAGCGCTGCCCTGCAATGCTGGCAGTTGCAGAGCGACGAGCCGGTATCCGGCAGTGTCTACCGCCAGCAACTGGCCGCCAGTTGCGCCAGCCACATTGTCGATTTGCTCAATGGCGGCCAGCAAGGCACGGCCGGTTTCCGCAGTGCCGAAGGCGAACTGCGCCCCTGCCTGCCGTCAGACATCGCCATTCTGGTGCGGGATGGCCACGAAGCGCAGCTGGTGCGCGCCGAGCTGGCCGCACGCGATGTACGCAGTGTGTACCTGTCCGACAAGGACTCGGTGTTCGCTGCCCAGGAAGCCCACGACCTGCTGGCCTGGCTCAAGGCCTGCGCCGAGCCCGATTCGGAGCGCCTGCTCAAGGCGGCCCTGGCCAGCCTTACCTTAGGCCTGTCGTTGCCCGCACTGGACCGCTTGAACCAGGACGAGCGGGTCTGGGAAGGCTGGGTCATGCGGTTCCGCTACTACCGCGAAACCTGGCAGCGCCAGGGCGTACTGCCCATGCTGCGCCACCTGCTGCATGACTTCCAGCTGCCGCGCACGCTGATCCGCCGCAGCGATGGCGAACGGGTGCTGACCAACCTGCTGCACCTGGCCGAGTTGCTGCAGCAGGCAGCTGGCGAACTGGATGGCGAACAGGCGCTGATTCGCCACCTGGCCGAGCACCTGGCCAGTTCTGGCCAGGCTGGCGAGGACCAGATCCTGCGCCTGGAAAGCGACGAACAGCTGGTCAAGGTGGTGACCATCCACAAGTCCAAGGGCCTGGAGTATCCGCTGGTCTACCTGCCGTTCATCTGCACCAGCAAACCTGTGGACGGTAGCCGGCTGCCGCTGGCCTGGCACGACCCTGAAGGCCACGCCCACCTTACCCTGACCCCAGGCCAGGAGCAGATCGAACGCGCCGACGATGAGCGCCTGGCCGAAGACCTGCGCCTGCTGTATGTGGCCCTTACCCGTGCCCAGCATGCCTGCTGGCTGGGTGTCGCCGACCTCAAGCGCGGCAACCAGAAAACGTCGCAGTTGCACCGCTCGGCGTTGGGGTATCTGCTGGGTGGCGGCCTTGCCCTGGCCAGTTCGGCGCAGTTGGCCGACTGGTTGCAGGCCCTGGCCGCGGGTTGCCCGCACATCGCCTGCCCAGGCCTGCCGCCGGCGCAGCATCAGGTGTATCGCATGCCCCACGCCGAACGTGAATTACTGCCGGCACGCAAGCCACGCCGCGCCGCCGCTGAGCACTGGTGGATCGCCTCATACAGCGCCCTGCGCGTTGGTGACCAAACCCTCGGTGCCGACAGCTCGCAGGCCCAGCAACTGCAGGATGACGAAGTCGTCGATGTGCAGGTGCTGCGTGAAGTCCCGGCCGACAGCGGTGATATCCACCGCTTCCCGCGGGGGCCGAACCCCGGCACCTTCCTGCACGGTCTGCTGGAGTGGGCAGGCCGCGAAGGCTTTAGCCTGGTAAGCCGTAACCCGCAGTTGATCGAGCGAACCGTTGGCCAGCGCTGCAACCGCCGAGACTGGACGGGTTGGATCCCCACCCTCAGCCAGTGGATGCAGCGCTTGCTGAGCGAGGCCTTGCCGTTGCCCGGCAGTGGGCAGAGCGTGACGCTCGGGGAGCTGTGCACTTACCAGATCGAAATGGAGTTCTGGTTCGCCAGCCAGCGCGTCGACGCCGAGCAGCTGGATCGTCTGGTAGCACGCCACACCCACCCCGGCCTGGCGCGCCCGGCGGCGCAGCCGACGCTGCTCAATGGCATGTTCAAAGGGTTCATCGACCTGGCCTTCGAGCTGGACGGCCGCTATTACGTGACCGACTACAAATCCAACTGGCTTGGCCCGGATACCCAGGCTTACGATGCCCTGGCCATGGAAAAAGCCATCCTCGAACACCGCTACGACCTGCAGTACGTGTTGTACCTGCTGGCCCTGCACCGGCAACTGCGCGCGCGGCTGCCGGATTACGATTATGACCGCCACGTGGGCGGTGCCTTGTTCATCTTCCTGCGGGGCGCCAGCAGCAGCGGGCACGGCGTTTACTTCACCAAGCCACCGCGTGAATTGATCGAAAGCCTGGATGCGCTGTTCCGTGGCGAGCACCCGCCCACCCAGCAGGACCTGTTTGCCGGAGTCATGCCATGAGTCGCAGCCTTGTCGACCTTTTGCCCACCCCATTGCACGCCGAGTACCTGCTGGCGCTGGCGCCGCAAACTGACAGCGGTGACCTGCTGCAACTGCTCGACCGCTGGGTCGAACGCGGCTGGCTACGGCCGCTTGACCGTGCGTTCGTGTCATTTCTGGAAGAGCGGGCCCCAGGCAGTGACCCCTTGCTGCTGCTTGCCGCAGCGTTGGCCAGCCATCAACTGGGCCACGGCCACGTCTGCCTCGACCTGCAGCAAACCCTGGCCGAGCCCGACTTTGCCCTGTCGTTGCCGCCAGAGGGCGACGCACTGACCGGCCCGTTGCTGTTGCCTTCGCAATTGCTGGCCAACCTCGACTTGCAAGCATGGCGCCAACGCATCTTTGCCAGCCCGCTGGTGGCCGCTGGCGACGCACCGGGCCAGCAGGCGCGCCCACTGGTACTCAGCGGCCAGCGCTTGTACCTGCGCCGTTACTGGAGCTACGAGCGGCGTATCGACCACACCTTGCGCCTGCGCCTGAGCCAGGCTGAAGCAGCGCCGGCGGACTTGCCGCAACGCCTGGCGCAGTTGTTCGAGGGCGGCGCCCCGGCAGGCCAGGTGGACTGGCAGAAGCTCGCCTGCGCCCTGGCCACCCGCGCCGGCTTCAGCATCATCACCGGCGGCCCCGGTACGGGCAAGACCACCACGGTGGTGCGCCTGCTGGCGTTGTTGCAAGCGCCGGCGGTGGAGCAGGGCAGGCCATTGCGTATCCGCCTGGCGGCACCCACCGGCAAGGCCGCTGCGCGCCTGACCGAGTCCATTGGCCAGCAGGTCGAGCGCCTGCAGGTCAGTGCCCAGGTACGCGAGCAGGTGCCGACCGACGTCAGCACCGTGCACCGCCTGCTCGGTAGCCGCCCGGGTTCGCGGCACTTCCGCCACCATGCGGGCAACCCGTTGCCGCTGGATGTGCTGGTGGTCGACGAAGCCTCGATGATCGATCTGGAGATGATGGCCAACCTGCTCGACGCCTTGCCAGCGCGGGCACGCCTGGTATTGCTGGGTGACAAGGACCAGCTGGCCTCGGTCGAGGCCGGTGCCGTGCTGGGTGACTTGTGCCGGGACGCCGAAGAAGGCTACTACGCGCCGGCCACCGCCAGCTGGCTCGAACAGGTCAGTGGCGAATCGCTGGCTGGCAGTGGCCTCAAGGTTGGCGATGAACAGCGCAACCCGCTGGCCCAGCAAGTGGTGATGCTGCGCTTTTCGCGGCGCTTTGGCGAAGGCAGCGGGATTGGCCAGCTGGCGCGGCTGGTCAACCGGCAGGACGCCCACGCGGCGCGCAACCTGCTGGCCATGCCACCGGCTGATGTGCACAGCCTGGTGCTCAGGCACGAGCAGGACCGCGCCTTCGACCGCCTGCTGCTCGACGGCTTGAACCAGGGCAGCGAAGGGCCACAAGGGTACCGCAGTTATTTGCGTACCCTTGGCCGCTATCGGCCGTTGCTGGATACCCCGTTCGACGACCCCGCCTGGGAGCAGTGGGCGGGCAAGGTGTTGCACAGTTTCGAGGACTTCCAGTTGCTGTGTGCGGTACGCCGCGGTGCCTGGGGCGTCGAAGGGCTTAACGAGCGGGTGGCGCGGGTGCTGCACGGCGCCGGCCTGATCGATAGCCAGCAGCCTTGGTACGAAGGGCGCCCGGTGCTGGTCACCCGCAACGACTACGGCTTGGGCCTGATGAACGGCGACATCGGCATTGCCCTGCGTTTGCCGGACGAGCGCGGCGAGCCGCTGCTGCGGGTGGCCTTCCCGCGTAATGACGGCAGCGGCGGCGTGCGTTTTGTCCTGCCCAGCCGCCTGAATGAAGTGGAGACGGTATTTGCCATGACGGTGCACAAGTCCCAGGGTTCGGAGTTCGGCCACACCGCACTGGTACTGCCCGACGCACTGAACCCGGTGCTGACCAAGGAGCTGGTCTACACCGGGATCACCCGCGCCAAGCACTGTTTCAGCCTGGTCGAGCCGCGCCAGGGCATTTTCGAAGAAGCGGTGTCGCGCAAGGTAAGGCGCATTTCCGGGTTGATGCTGGAGCAAGTCTGACCCCGGCCCAAATCAGGTGGAGATCCCCTGTGGGAGCGGGCATGCCCGCGAACACGGGCGCAGCCCGTGCCAACCACCGCGGTGCCTGCCTTTCTACAGTGATGCGGCCATGTGCTATCGTTGCGCCGAGACCAGAAAGGACTTTGAGAGATTCCCCACATGCATGTGGCCGCAAGACGTGTGACAAGCTGTGCGGTTTCGCTATTGCTGGCCGTCCTGTTTATCGCTACGGATCCTGCCCGGGCGGACACTGCAACCACCAACGCCCAGGCGCAGCAACGGGCCAAGGCCGTCACCCAGGTCGTGCTGGGCATTTTCAGCTACGCGCGCTGGCCGGTGGAGCCGTCTCCATTACGCCTGTGCCTGGTCGGCCCCACCGAATACGCTGATGACCTGATCAAGGGCCAGGTGCAGGCGTCTGGCCGCCCGCTGCAAGTGAAGCGCTTGCTGGCAGATGACAGTCAGGTCGCTCAGGCGTGTGATGCGATCTACATCGGCAAGCTCGACCAGCGCCAGCGTGACAAGCTGTTCGAGCGGGTCAGCGGCTACCCGGTCCTGAGCATCAGCGAATCGAATGACCCATGCACCCTCGGCAGCCTGTTCTGCCTGCGGGTCAGCGACCAGCAGGTGGCCTTCGAGGTCAACCTTGACTCGGTGGCGCGCTCCGGGGTGCGCATTCACCCCAGCGTGCTGCAACTGTCGCGGCGCCGGGCGGTGCAACCATGAAGCCGACCCGCAAGCGCAGCCTGCGCCCAACCCTGCGCTCGGTGCTGGGCCGTGCACACTTGAATGTCGCCTTGCTGGCCGTGGGCCTGGCCGGTATTTCCTTGACCCTGTTGGGCGTGCTGGCCTTGAGCGCCTACGCCAATCACAACCTGCAACTGATTGCCCGGTCGATCAGCTACACCGTGGAGGCGGCGGTGGTGTTCGATGACAGTGCCGCCGCCAGTGAAGCGCTGGGGCTGATCGCCAGCGCCGAGGAAGTGGCCGAGGCCAGGGTCTTCAATGGTGAAGGCGAGCAACTGGCGCGCTGGCAGCGTGCCGATTCGGGCATGCTTGCCCTGCTGGAAGCGCAGGTCGCCAGCGCGTTGCTGGACGAAACGGTCAAGCTGCCGATCATGCACCAGCAGCAACAGATCGGCCGCATCGAACTGGTTGGCCAGGGGCGTAGCCTGTTGCTGTTCATGCTGGGGGGGCTTGCCGGTATTCTGTGTTGCACGGTCTTGAGCGCCTTGGCTGCCCAGTACCTGTCGCGGCGCCTGCTCGGCGATATCACCCGGCCGCTGCGCGGCTTGGCCAGCGTCGCCCACGCCGCCCGCCGCGAGCGCAGCTTCGACCGGCGTGTGCCGGAAACGGCGATTGCCGAGCTCAACGAGCTGGGGAATGACTTCAACGCCCTGCTGGACGAACTGGAAGTGTGGCAAAGCCACCTGCAGAGCGAAAACCAGACCTTGGCCCACCAGGCCAGCCACGACAGCCTGACCGGCCTGCCCAACCGCGCCTTCTTCGAAGGGCGCCTGAGCCGCAGCGTGCGCAACGCAGCCAGCCAGCAGGATCACATGGCGCTGCTGTTCCTCGACAGTGACCATTTCAAGCAGATCAACGACACGCTGGGCCATGCGGTGGGGGACGAGGTACTGATCAGCGTGGCCGAGCGCCTGCGTGCCCAGCTGCGTGAGCATGATCTGGTTGCACGTTTGGGCGGCGATGAATTCGCCGTGCTGCTGACGCCCTTGCAAACGCGCCGGGATGCCGAGCACATTGCCGAAAAAATCGTCGCCAGCATGAAGCTGCCGGTGCAGCTGGACAGCGGCCGCAGTGTCGCTACGTCGGTGAGCGTCGGTATCGCCTATTACCCGGAAGACGGCGCCGACCCGGCCAGTCTTCTGGATGCCGCCGATACGGCGATGTATCAGGCCAAGCGCAAACGGCGTGGCCATTGGCAAGTGGCGCAGACGGAACGGTCCGCCAACCCTATCGACAACAGGAGCTGAACCCGTGATACAGGCTTTACGTTTTCCACTGTGGGCCGTGTTGCTCGCTGTGCTGGCGCTGACCGGCTGCCAAAGCGCGCCGCCCAAGGGGCTGACCCCGGAACAGATTGCCGTGCTCAAGCGCGAAGGCTTTACCCCCACCGATGAAGGCTGGGCGTATGACTTGTCTGGCAAAGTGTTGTTCGGCAGTGACCTGGACAGCCTCAACAGCCAGAGCCAGGCGATTGTCGAGCGGATCGGCAAGGCACTGCTGGGCGTGGGTATCCAGCGTGTGCGGGTAGACGGGCATACCGACTCGTCGGGCAAGGCGGCCTATAACCAGCAGTTGTCCGAGCGCCGCGCGCAGAGCGTGGCCAAAGCCTTGGTCGGGGTCGGCATGCAGCCGCAGAACGTCCAGAGCCAGGGCCTGGGCAGCAGCCAGCCGGTGGCAGACAACCGCACCAGCGCCGGGCGTACAGAGAACCGGCGCGTGTCCATCGTGGTGGCGTCTTACTGAGCCCCGTCACTGCTGGGCAAAGCGGATTTCCCGGGTCTGCCCCATCAACAACGGTGCATTCGCCTCGGTCACCCCACGGATGTAATCCCACAACAGTGTAATCCGCTTCAACTTGCGCAAATTCTCCCGGCAATACATCCAGAATTGCCGCGTCACCTCGATGTCCTCTGGCAACACCGTGACCAGCCGTGGATCCTGTGCAGCCAGGAAACACGGCAGGATCGCCAGCCCGCGCCCCTGCAGCGCCGCCGTGTACTGGGCAATCACACTGGTACTGCGCAAATGCGCGCTGGCGCCGGGAATCAAGTTGGCCAGGTACAGCAACTCCGAGCTGAACGCCAGGTCGTCCACGTAACTGATGAACGGGTGCCTGGCCAGGTCAGCCACCTGGCGAATCGGCGCATGGCGGTCCAGGTAGCCCTGCGTCGCATACAGCCGCAAACTGTAGTCGCACAGCTTGCAGCACACATAAGGCCCATGCTCGGGCCGCTCCAGGGCGATGACGATATCCGCCTCGCGCTTGGACAGGCTGATGAAGTGCGGCAGCGGCAGGATATCCACCGAAATGGCCGGGTAGGCATCGACGAAGTGGCTCAACTGCGGGGTAATGAAGAAACTGCCGAAGCCTTCTGTGCACCCCATGCGCACATGCCCCGACAACGCCACGCTCGACCCGGATACCTGCTCGCAGGCCATGTGCAGCGTGCTTTCGATCGACTCGGCATAGCCCAGCAAACGCTGGCCCTCGGCGGTGAGAACAAAGCCGTTGGTGCGCGACTTTTCGAACAGCAACGTGCCCAGCGCCCCCTCCAGCGAGCTGATGCGCCGCGACACCGTGGTGTAGTCCACGCTCAGCCGTTTGGCGGCACTGCTGGCCTTGCGGGTACGGGCCACTTCAAGGAAAAACTTCAAATCGTCCCAGTTGAGCGCGCTCAGGGATGTGAGATCTTTTTGCATGATGATCCGGTTTTTTTGTGCGTTCTTGTTGGATGTTTGCACATCTATACTCGAAACAAGCCTCAGGACGCCACCTCGCGTTTGCTTGGCGCTGGCGATCTCGTCCCGACAATAATTCCAAGGAGAACGCAGATGAACGCACCGCAATCCCCGAACCCGACCAAGGTCGACCAGGTGAAGCTGCTGATCGACGGCCAGTGGGTCGAGTCCAAGACCACCGAATGGCGCGACATCGTCAACCCGGCCACCCAAGAGGTGCTGGCGCGGGTACCGTTCGCCACGGTAGATGAAGTCGATGCAGCGGTAGCCGCTGCCCACCGTGCCTTCAAGACCTGGCGAGACACCCCGATTGGCGCGCGCATGCGCATCATGCTCAAGCTGCAGGCGCTTATTCGCGAACACACCAAGCGCATTGCCCAGGTGCTCAGCGCCGAGCAGGGCAAAACCCTGGCTGACGCCGAGGGTGATATTTTCCGCGGCCTGGAAGTGGTGGAACACGCTGCTTCCATCGGCACCTTGCAGATGGGTGAATTCGCCGAAAACGTCGCCGGCGGTGTCGATACCTACACCCTGCGCCAGCCTATCGGTGTATGCGCTGGCATCACGCCGTTCAATTTCCCGGCGATGATCCCGCTGTGGATGTTCCCCATGGCCATCGTCTGCGGCAACACCTTTGTGCTCAAACCGTCCGAGCAGGATCCGCTGTCGACCATGCTGCTGGTCGAGCTGGCGCTGGAAGCCGGCGTACCGGCCGGGGTGCTGAATGTGGTGCACGGTGGCAAACAGGTGGTGGATGCCATTTGCACTCATCAGGACATCAAGGCGATTTCCTTCGTCGGCTCTACCGAAGTCGGTACCCACGTGTACAACCTGGGCAGCCAGCACGGCAAGCGCGTGCAGTCGATGATGGGCGCCAAGAACCACGCCGTGGTGCTGCCCGATGCCAACCGTACGCAAACCATCAATGCCCTGGTAGGTGCCGCCTTCGGCGCGGCGGGCCAGCGCTGCATGGCCACCTCGGTGGCGGTGCTGGTGGGCAAGGCCCGTGAGTGGCTGCCGGACATCAAGGAAGCAGCCAGCAAGCTCAAGGTCAATGCCGGGTGTGAGCCAGGCACCGATGTCGGCCCGGTGGTTTCCAAACGCGCCAAGGAGCGTGTGCTGGGCCTGATCGAAAGCGGCATCAAGGAAGGCGCCAAGCTAGAACTCGATGGCCGCGACGTCACGGTGCCGGGTTACGAGCACGGCAACTTCGTTGGCCCAACCCTGTTCTCGGGTGTGAAGACTGACATGCAGGTCTACACCCAGGAAATCTTCGGCCCGGTGCTGGTGACCCTGGAGGTCGATACCCTCGACGAAGCCATCGCCCTGGTCAACGCCAACCCGTTCGGCAACGGCACTGGCCTGTTCACCCAAAGCGGCGCGGCAGCGCGCAAGTTCCAGAGCGAGATCGACGTGGGCCAGGTGGGCATCAACATCCCGATCCCGGTGCCGGTCCCGTTCTTCAGTTTCACCGGCTCGCGTGGGTCCAAACTCGGCGACCTTGGGCCATACGGCAAGCAAGTGGTGCAGTTCTACACGCAGACCAAGACCGTCACTGCCCGCTGGTTCGACGACGACAGCGTCAACGACGGCGTGAACACCACCATCAGCCTGCGCTAAGGAGACGTCATGCGTATTGCATTCATTGGCCTGGGCAACATGGGCGCGCCCATGGCCCGCAACCTGATCAAGGCCGGGCACCAGTTGAACCTGTTCGACTTGAACAAGGCTGTACTCGCCGAGCTGGCCGAACTGGGTGGGCAGATCAGCCCGTCGCCCAAGGACGCGGCGGCCAACAGCGAGCTGGTGATCACCATGCTGCCTGCCGCTGCCCATGTGCGCAGCGTATACCTGAACGAAGATGGCGTGCTGGCCGGTATTCGTGCCGGTACACCTACCGTGGACTGCAGCACCATCGATCCGCAGACCGCGCGTGATGTGTCCAAGGCTGCAGCGACCAAGGGCGTGGACATGGGCGATGCGCCGGTGTCCGGTGGCACCGGCGGTGCGGCAGCCGGCACGCTGACGTTCATGGTCGGTGCCAGCGCCGAGTTGTTCGCCAGCCTCAAGCCGGTGCTGGAGCAGATGGGCCGCAATATCGTCCACTGCGGCGAGGTGGGCACCGGGCAAATCGCCAAGATCTGCAACAACCTGCTGTTGGGTATCTCGATGATCGGCGTGTCCGAGGCCATGGCGCTGGGTAATGCGCTGGGCATCGATACCCAGGTGCTGGCCGGCATCATCAACAGTTCGACTGGGCGTTGCTGGAGCTCGGATACCTACAACCCATGGCCGGGCATTATCGAAACCGCGCCAGCATCGCGTGGCTATACCGGTGGCTTTGGCGCCGAACTGATGCTCAAGGACCTGGGGCTGGCGACCGAAGCGGCGCGCCAGGCACACCAGCCGGTGATCCTGGGGGCTGTGGCCCAGCAGTTGTATCAGGCCATGAGCTTGCGTGGCGAGGGTGGCAAGGACTTCTCGGCTATCGTCGAGGGGTATCGCAAGAAAGATTGACGCAAGAGGTGGGCTTCATCGCGGGCCAGGTGGCCACATAACCCTGTGGGAGCGGGCATGCCCGCGAACACCGGCAAAGCCGGTGCCATCCACCACGCTGCCTGTTTCGCGGGCGCGCCCGCCCCACAGAGTTAGTTGTAGAGTGTCTGATCAGGCGAAAACGAAATACTTGCGCACGGTCTCGACCACTTCCCAGGTGCCTTTCATACCCGGTTCAATGACGAACACGTCACCGGCCTTCAGGTGCTTCGGCTCTTCGCCTTCCGGGGTGATGATGCAGTAGCCATCGAGGAAGTGGCAGAACTCCCACTTATCGTAATTGACCTCGAACTTGCCCGGGGTGCAGATCCAGGTGCCCATGATCTTGCTGCCGTCGGCCGACAGGTAGGCATTGAGGTTCACGGTGTGCGGATCGCCGCCGATGCGCTTCCACTTGGTGGCGTCCACGACCGGCGTGGGGCAGGTTTCGCGCAGGACGGTGATGAAATCGGACATGGCACAACTCCTGGTGACTGGCTGAATGACGGGTCACCATAGGGCCATCGGCCGAGCCGCAGTTGCCTGGGCTCGACGTCCAGCTGTCTGGTCGCGCTATGCCCACCAATACCGCACAAAGTGGAAGAACACTGGCGCCGCAAAGCACACCGAATCCATGCGGTCGAGCATGCCGCCGTGGCCTTCGATCATGTGCCCCCAGTCTTTCACCCCACGGTCACGCTTGATAGCCGACATCACCAGCCCGCCGAAGAAGCCCATGGCGTTCACGGCCAAGGCCATCAGCGCGGCCTGCCAGAAGCTGAAGGGCGTGATCCAGCACAGCAGGGCGCCGATCAGGGTGGCCAGCGCTACGCCGCCGGCCAGGCCTTCGACGGTCTTGGAGGGGGACAGGTTGGGCGCCACCTTGTGTTTGCCGAACAGCTTGCCGCACACGTACTGCAGCACGTCGCTGAGTTGCACCACCAGAATCAGCCAGGCGATCAGCAGCAGGTTGCGGCCCTCGTAGCCGGGGATGTCCAGGGTCATCAGGGCCGGCACCGACGACACGCAGTACACGGCGATCATCAAGCCCCATTGCACTTTTGACGCACGCTCGAGGAAACGTGTGGTATCACCGCCCAGGCTGGCCAGGATCGGCAGCAGCAGGAACAGGTACACCGGGATGAAGATGCTGAACAGGCCGTACCAGTCCATGGCGATCAGCACGTACTGCACCGGGAGTGCCACGTAGAAGGCTGCCACCAGTGCCGGGTAGTCGCTGCGCCGGGTAGGGGTGAGGGTCATGAATTCGCGCAGGGCATAGAACGACACACCGTAGAACAGCACGATCACACCGTACTTGCCGAACACAAAGGCAATGCCGATCACCACCACCATCACCCACCAGGCATTGATGCGGGCGTTGAGGTTGTCGATCACGGCGTGCGGCGCCGGGCCGGCGCGCCATTTGAGCAGGCGGCCGACCACGCTGGCCAGCAGCAGCAGGGCGCCGATGCCGGCAAACAGGGAAAGGGTGTTGTTGTCCATGTCAGGCATCCTTGGGGGCCAGGTTCAGCAGGGCCTGGCTGGCCCGCTCGAGAAACGCCTGCTTGCTTTCATCGGCTTGCAGGTGCAGCGGTTCGCCAAAGCTCAGGGTGCACAGCAACGGCAGTGGCAAGGCGCGCCCTTTGGGCATCACCCGGTTGAGGTTGGCGATCCAGACCGGTACCAGTTCGACCTGCGGGTGGGCTGCTGCCAGGTGATACAACCCGCTTCTGAAGGGCAGTAGCGGTTCGTCGCCAAGGTTGCGCGTGCCCTCCGGGAAGAAGATCAGCGAGTCGCCCTGGGCCACCGCGTCCAGCACCGGCTGCAAAGGGTTGCCTTGCCCTTCGCTGCGCTGGCGCTCGATCAATACCCCGTTGAAGACCTTGCGGATAAGAAAGTCGCGGATGCCCGGCCTGGCCCAGTAGTCTGCGCCGGCCACCGGGCGCGTGCGTTGGCGCAGCCCTTGCGGCAGCGAGGCCCACAGCAGCACGAAGTCGCCGTGGCTGCTGTGGTTGGCGAAATACAGGCGCTGCACCGGCAGCGCCGAGCACCCCAGCCAGAGGGCGCGGGCCCCGGTAATCAGGCGGGCGGCCGAGGTGATGACGTAAGCAGTCAGGTTGGCGAGCATAGGCAGGTGGTCATCCCTTCAAAGGCAGTGTCAGCAGGGTAGCCAAGGCTAGCGACAGCTGCAGGCCGAGGCATACGGCCTGACGGCGCAACAGGCCCAGTGCGGCGCGGCTGCGGGCAGGCCAGGCGCGGCCGTCGGTGGCCTGTGGTTTGAGTTTCAGTTCGAACAGGGCGCGGTCCAGGGCCTGGGTGTCAGCCGGCAGGTCTGCGCTATTGGCCAGGTGGGCAAACAGTTCGGCATCGATAGCCACGCGGATGGCCCAGTATTTGTGGAGCACGCCGAGCACCAGCAGCACGCTGCACAGCAGGCTCGCCAGCGGATGCAGCGGGGCATTGAGCAGCGGTGAAAGGCCATACGCCAGGGCCAGCAAGGTGAGGCCGTCGGACAGGCGCTCCAGCTGTTTGCCTCGGCCCAGCAGGCTGGCGGCCACGCGCAGGTTCATGGCTGTGCTCCCAGTTGCTGGAGCGCATGGCGGTGGGCACTGTGCAATACGATGCCGGGGCGGGCTTTGCGGATAAGGGATTCTGCCTGCTGGGCGTCAACGCACCGGCCGGTCACCACCAGCCAGGCCGCCACGGCACTGGCGCTGCGTGAGTAGCCTAAAGCGCAGCACACTAGCACCGGGCCCTGGGCGTGCAGGTGTTCGATGGCGTTGGCGGCCTGCTGTAGCAGGGCAACGTCTGGCGCTATCAGATCCAGGGTAGCGAAACACTGATAGTCAAGGGCTGACGCGATCGTCGTAGGAGCGGCCTTGCGTCGCGAAAGGGCTGCGGAGCAGCCCCGACAGTTTCTGCTGCGAAGCTGGAAACCCTGGGCCGCTTCGCGCCCCTCTCGCGACACAAGGCCGCTCCTACAATGGTTTGCGTTACACGGCAGTTCTGCGCACAGATCAACAATTGCAGCGAACTGCGTGTCGCGCCCTGGGATTCTCCCCAGGTACACACCATCGCACACCTCGTCGGCCTGTGGATGGCGCCGGGTCCACAGCCGCGAATTGAGCCATGCGCCCGCCAGATAGGGTGCCAGCAGCCACCGGCTTGCAGGCGACAAGCGCCCGTCATCACCCTTCTGAAAACCACCCGCCCCGAACACGGCGTAGTTCAGCGCCACCAGCCCCAACGACACCGCCGGCCAACTCAACCACAGCCAAGCCCCGCCCATCGCAGCGGCAGGGAGTACACACAGCAGGGCGCCCAAGGCATAACAAGCGGCAACCTTCCAGCGCTTGGCATCCTGAGCAAGACGGGCCGCCTGAAAGGGCAGGCGCCCTTGCTGCGGCCACAGCCACAGGCAGGCAAACCCCGCCAGCGCCCCCGTGGGCACATCGATGAAATGGTGCTGCCAGGTGGTCAGCACCGACACCCCGATCAGCGCCATCCAGCCATGCATCAGCCAACGCCAGGGCTGGCGTTGCACATGCCGGGCAAACATCGCCCAGATGATCACCAGCAAAGCGATGTGCAGCGAAGGCGCCTGGTTGAATGGCTTGTCGAAGCCCATCAACACATCGAATAGCCAGCCGAACAGCCCGTCCAGGCCCGGCCGCTCGAAGGTGAACCGCAGCGGCCACAGCAGAAAACAGCAGACGCTGATCACCTGTGCGCTGAGTAACGCCAGCGCGTGGCGGTCCATTTCCTGGCGTGTGCGCGGCAGCAGGAAGGACAACCCGTACAGCAGGTCGATCGACCAGTACGGGATGATCGTCCAGGGCCACAGCGGCATGCCGTGCTCCCAGCCGAACACCAGGCTGCCGACATCACTGCGCCCAGCCGTGTAATTGTTCGCCAGCCCATAGCTGAGGAAGAACAACGGCCCCAGCAGCAGAAGCCAGAACACACCCCGGCGAATCAGCCCGTGCTCGCGTGGCGGGCTCACTCAGCGCACCCGCTGTGCCAGGCTGACGCTGAAAATGCCCCATTCATCGATGCGCTGGGCCAGCTTGCGGAAGCCCGCGGCCTCAACCAGCTGGTCCATCTCGGCCTGGCTGCGCCGGCGCATTACCCAAGCCTCGCCACCGCGGTGGCTGGTGAGGGCGCGGGCAATCATCTCCAGTTGCGGGTGCCATGGCTGGCCGGTGTAGACCAGGTAGCCGCCATCCTCTATGGCGTCGGCCAGCCCGGCCAGGGAATTGCCCACCAGTTGGTTACTGGGGAAGAGCTCGTACAGCCCTGAAACCACGCCCAACGTTGGGGGTTGTTCAAGTGTGGCCAGGCTCTGGCGATCGAAAGCATCGCCCTGTAAGAAGCGGGCGATGTCGGCCAGGCCCTTCTCGCGGATCAGCGCGCTGCCTTGCTGAACGTTCAGTTCGCTGTAGTCGCGCAGCAGGATCGAATCTGGCAACTGCTCAAGGCCTTGAAGGGCTTCGAGGATATAGCGGCCATGGCCGGCCGCGATATCGACAATGTGCACGGGCCGTTGCTGTTCACGCAGGTGGGCGATGGCCAGGCGCAGCAATTGCTCGACGTGCAGCTTGCGTTGGCGTATGCCACGCCAGCCGATGGCGTCGAGGTAGTTCTGGTCGATCAGGCGCCCCAGTTTGCCCTTGCCGGTCGGCTGGTTGCGGTACACGTAGTCGAGGGTGCTGCCAGAATCGAAGCCGGTGTCAAACCCGAGCTTCACCCCCGCAGACAGCCCCTTGCCCAGGCTCAAGCCAGCGCGGGTGGCGCGCCAGTAAAGGTCGCGGGGCGAGTTGCGCGGCAGCGGCGCAGCCAGGCTCTCTGCCTCGGCGCAACTGGCCCCGGTCTTGTCGGCATCCAGCAGTGAGGGCAACGCGGCGGGGCTGGCAAAGCAATGGTCGACAAACCGTTCGATGCGCCTCAGGGCATGGGCCCGATCACGTTCACCCAAGGTGTCGTGGAAGAACCCGGGCAGTATGTGCATTTCCTTTCGTGTGCTGCCGAGCCGGTCGAAAAACCGTTCTTGCGGTTGGCGCTCGACCACGAAATCAGCCCCGGACACCAGCAGCTGGGTCGGCACCTGGATGGCCAGGGCGTCGGCCACCACGCGGTCGGCGGCCTCGTACAGGCCCAGCAGCATGGTTACCGAAATGGGCCGGCTGATCAGCGGGTCGGCCACGTACGACATCACCCGCTCAGGGTCGTGGGTGAGCAGGCGCGGCTTGACGTAGCTATTCACGAAGAAATTGCCGCGCAAGGCCTTCAGCAGCTTCAGGCCTGGGCGGGCAAACGGCACGTACAGCTTGACCTTGAACGCTGGCGAGGCCAACACCAGGCAGCGCACCTTGGGCGCGTAGTCGTGGGCCCAGGTGGCGATCAGCACGGCGCCGACGCTTTGTGCCAGTACCACCAGGTCCTGTTCGGCGATGCCGTGGTGGGCCTGGATGTGTTCGATGAAGGTTTGCACGTCGCGCACACTGGTGGCGAACCCCGGGCTGTCGCCACGCGCGCCTGGCGAGCGGCCGTGGCCGCGGGCATCCCAGGCGAAGAAGTCGTAGCCCGGCATGTCCAGCTCATCGGCCAGGTGGGCCATGCGCCCGCCGTGCTCATGGCCCCGGTGGAACATCACCACGGCGCGGCGTGGCTGGTGTTCGTTGCGGGTGGCAGGCCAATGACGGTAATGCAGCTCGACACCGTCATGGGTGGGGAAGTGCAGCGCTTGCGCTTGGCGCATGGTCAACGTCCTTTTGCGGCGACGATAGGCTCAGCGGGTTTCGGCCAGGCCCTGGCGAACCCGGTTGTAGAGGGTATAGAGCGAGAGCGCGAGGATGACCAGCAACAGGCCGTTGATCCAGGCGCCATCGAGCAGGCCAAAGGCGACGCCGGTGCCCAGCACGCCGAAGGCGAAGGCCCTGTCGCTCTTGCCCATAGGCCCGTCGTAGCGCCGCGAGGCGCCTGCCAGCGGGCCCATGACACCGGCGTACTCGCTGAAGGTGGCGCACAGCACCACCAGCACCACCAGCGCAGGCGACACCCCGGCCAACAGGGCGAAGGGCAGGTACAGCGCTGCATCGGCAATCACGTCACACAGTTCGTTGAGGTAAGCACCGAGGGTGGATTGCTGGCCGAACTCCCGGGCCAGCATGCCGTCGACCGCATTCAGCGCCATGCGCAGCAGCATCCAGATCGGTACCAGGATGAACAGCCAGGTGCTGTGCGGCAGGGCGGCCAGCAGCACGCCCACCAGGAGCGATACCACGGCAGCGGTGACAGTGACCTGGTTGGCGGTGACGCCTCGGTCGTAAAGGCGTTGCACGGCCGGGCGCAACAAGGCCTGGAAGCGTGGTTTCAGCTGGTAGATCGAGGCCACTGGAAAATCCTTTTTTTGGGGGCGCCATGACGCCATTGTGTGTGAGCCTTCTTCGCGGGTAAACCCGCGAAGAATCCAACGCAGTGCATGGCACCGGCTGCGCCGGTGTTCGCGGGCGCGCCCGCTCCTACAGGGACCGCGCCAGCTTTTAGTAATTGAGCAAGACAGTTGCTCCCACCAGCCGGTCAACCAACCCCGACGCATACCCTGGCAACGCCGCAAAGTCCCGCGCGCACACCAGCAACCGGCGGTTGGCCCAGGGTTCCGCCAGGGCTACCCAGTGCAGCGGCAACAGCCCTTGCCAACGCTTCACCGCCGCCAGTGGCACCACCCCGACCCCAGCCCCGCCTGCAACCATGCGGATCACGCCATCAAACCCTTCGGCCCGCACTCTCACCTGCATGCGCCGGCCTTCCCGCAATGCCTGTTCCTCCAGGTACAACGCCAATGCACTGCCTGCTCCAAGCCCGACATGACCATGCGCCAGGCTGTCGATGAAGCTGGGGGCAGCCTCGCTGGCCAGCGGATGGCCAGGCGGCGTTACCAGCACCAGTGGGTCGTCACGAAACGGCCGGGTTTGCAGGTGCCGGAAAGGCGCGGCTGTTGAAACAATGCCAAGGTCTGCCATGCCTTGCGTAATCGCCTGCACGATGCGCAGGCTCGGCAGTTCCTGTATGTCCACGCTGACGCCGGGGTTTTCAGCCAAATAACCGGCCACAAGTTCGGGCAGGTACTCCGTAAGTGCTGCGGTGTTGCACAGCAGGCGCACTTGGCCGTGCTGCCCCTGCGCGTACTGGCCCAGGTCGAACTGCAGGCGTTCGACCTGCTGGGCAATCAGGCGGGCATGCAGCAACAGCGCCTGGCCGGCCGGGGTCGGCTGAACACCGCGGCGGTTACGCTGCAGTAAAGGGATGCCCAGCGACGCTTCCATGGCCCGGATGCGCGCACTGGCTGCCGGCAGCGACAGATGGCTGCGGCTGGCACCGGCGGTGATGTTGCCGCACTCCAGGGTGTGCTGGAACAGCTTGAGGTCGATCAGGTCGAAATGCATGTGCCTCTGCCTCAGCAAGAGTCTGGATAAGGGTATGGCAGATTTTCAGCCTGCCCGCCACGGGCCATTATCGGCCCATGAATACCTTGCTCGCTTTCTACCACAACATGGGCCCTGCTCTGTCGCTGCTGGTGGTGCTGACGTTCCTGCTGGCCGGCGCAGTGAAAGGCGTGATCGGCCTGGGGCTGCCCACCATCGCGATGGGCCTGCTGGGCCTGGCTATGCCTCCGGCGCAGGCTGCAGCACTGCTGATCGTGCCGTCGACCCTTACCAACCTTTGGCAGTTGGCCAGCGGCGGGCACCTGCGAGCGTTGCTGGTGCGGCTGGGCCCGATGCTGGCGCTGATCTTCATTGGCACCTTGCTGGGCAGTACCTGGCTGGGCATCGACAGCGGGCCATGGGCCGCGCATGCGTTGGGTGCGGCCTTGCTGGCGTACGCGGTGTACGGGCTGGTTGGGCCGGGCTTGCGCTTGGCAGCGGCGCACGAGCGTTGGCTGGGGCCGGCGTGCGGGCTGGTGACGGGGGTAATCACGGCGGCAACCGGCGTATTCGTGATACCTGCGGTGCCCTACTTGCAGAGCCTGGGCCTGAGCCGCGAGCAGATGATCCAGGCGCTGGGCCTGTCGTTCACGGTTTCGACCCTGGCACTGGCTGTTGGCCTGGCCGGGCAGGATGCCCTCGGTGGCCAGGCCTTGGGTGCTTCACTGCTGATGCTGGCGCCAGCCTTGCTCGGCATGCTGGCCGGGCAGTGGTTGCGTCAGCGCATCAGCGCGTTGCTGTTCAAGCGTTGTTTCTTCATCGGCCTGGCCGCACTGGGCGGCCACTTGCTGATCAACGGTTAGCGCTGGATGCGCTGAGCATGTTGACCCGCTGGATATCGAAACACGCTCAAGGTAGTCCATGCGTTTTTCGAAGAAGGCGGCCATGTGCGGCAGGGCCGAATGCACATCCAGCGCGGCCTGGTCGGCCCACACTTCGAAAAACACGAACAGGCTCGGGTCTTGCTGGTCGCGCAGCATGTGGTACTCGATGCAACCTGGCTCCTGGCGGCTTGGCTCGACATAAGGGCGGAACAGGTTTTCGAACGCATCGGCCATTTCCGGGCGGGTCTTGGCTTTGAGGATGAAGGCGATCTGCTCAGTCATGGGGCGCTACTCGGTGAGGGGTGGTGAACCGATTCTACGGCAATAATGCGATGCTGATTCGTGACTTCTGGTCAATTGTATTTTGCCCGGTGACTTCTGTATCCCGCCCCAGCGAACCTCTAACCTGCCGACATCAAATTTTGACTCGGCCGGGGAGGCCAGCATGAAAAAGATTCTTCTGCTCAATGGTGGTAAACAGTTCGCTCACTCTGATGGCCGCCTCAACACGACCTTGCACGAAGCAGCCATCGCCCACCTGGACCGCGCCGGTTTCGATGTACAGCAGACGTTCATCGACGGTGGCTACGACGTGCAGGCCGAGGTCGAGAAATTTCTCTGGGCCGATGTGATCATCTACCAGATGCCGGGCTGGTGGATGGGCGCGCCTTGGACGGTGAAGAAGTACATCGATGAAGTGTTCACCGCAGGCCATGGCAGCCTCTACGCCAACGATGGCCGCACCCGCTCGGATCACACCCAGAAGTACGGCAGCGGTGGCCTGGTGCACGGCAAGCAATACATGCTGTCGCTGACCTGGAACGCGCCGCAGCAGGCCTTCGATGACCCGAGCGATTTCTTTGAAGGCAAAGGCGTGGATGCAGTGTACTTCCCGTTCCACAAGGCCAACCAGTTCCTTGGCATGACCGGCCTGCCGACTTTCCTGGCAACGGATGTGATGAAGCGCCCGGATGTGCCGGCGGCGCTGGCAGCTTATGAAGCCCATCTGGACAAGGTGTTCGGCAAGGCAGCGTGATGGGTTGCCTGTACTGGCCTCATCGCGGGCTGGCCTGCTCCCACGGTGAGGTAGGAGCAGCCGCAGTTGGCCTGTACATGCGATTATCTGATCCTTGCACAGACCCATCACAGGCCCGAATGTGAAAACCCGATCCGAAGAACTTCAGGTGTTCGTCGCCGTCATCGACTGCGGCTCGATCTCCGCCGCTGCCGAGCAGATGGGCCAGACCCCGTCCGCCGTCAGCCGCACGTTGTCGCGCCTGGAGGGCAAGCTGGGCACCACTCTGGTCAATCGCACCACCCGGCGTATGGACCTCACCGAGGAAGGGCGTTTT
Organism: Pseudomonas sp. UBA6699; assembly: GCF_002454615.1. NCBI lineage: Bacteria > Pseudomonadati > Pseudomonadota > Gammaproteobacteria > Pseudomonadales > Pseudomonadaceae > Pseudomonas > Pseudomonas sp. UBA6699. The sequence goes on along the minus strand of NZ_DKJF01000059.1, from coordinate 2,520 downwards.
TTCCTCGACCGCGCGCGGTTGATCCTGCAGCAGATGGACGACATGGAAGAGCGCCTGTCGATGAACCGCCAGATCCCTACCGGGCGCCTGCGCATCAACGCTGCCGCCCCTTTCATGCTGCATGCCATCGTGCCGTGGATCGGCGAGTTCCGCCGCCAGTACCCGGGCATAGAGCTGGAGCTGAATACCGACGACCTGATCATCGACCTGCTGGAGCACAGCACCGATGTGGCGATTCGCATCGGCGAACTGGCCGACTCCAGCCTGCATGCACGCAGCCTCGGCTGCAGCCCGGTCCAGGTGCTGGCAAGCCCCGCCTACCTGGCGCAGCATGGGACGCCCCAGCGTGTCGAGGACCTGGCCAACCACTGCCTGCTTGGCTTCAGCCAGCCCGACTCGCTCAACCAATGGCCGCTGCGCCATGCCCAGGGTGACCGCTTCGGCATCCGCCCCGCGTTGCTCGCTTCCAGCGGCGAGACCCTGCGCCAGCTGGCGCTGGCCGGGGAGGGCATCGTCAGCCTGTCGCATTTCATGACCCACGAAGACATTCGCAGCGGGCGCTTGCAGGTGCTGTTGGGTGAAGCCAACAACGGTTACCGGCAACCGATTCACGCGGTGTACTACCGCAACACGCAGCTGGCCCTGCGTATTCAGTGCTTTCTGGATTTCATCCAGCGCAAGCTGGCCATGTACGCCTGCTGAGTTGCCTGAACGCGACAAAGCCTGCCCACGGGCGGCGAAACGCCCTGCGGCTGATTGCACAGTTCAGGCGCATCGGCCTTACTGACTGCTCGACAAAAACAACACCAAGGAAGTGTCATGCGTATTGTCCCGTTTCAGTACCTGGCTCTCGCAACCGCGATCCTGAGCTGTTCCTCGGTTTACGCTGCGGATCTGGAAGGCGGTGCAGTGGCTGCCCCCGATCAATATGGTGCACAGGTCGCCGCCGATATCCTGAAAAAGGGCGGCAACGCAGTCGATGCCGCCGTGGCCACGGCCTTCACCCTGGCGGTGACCTACCCCGAGGCCGGCAATATCGGCGGCGGCGGTTTCATGACCCTGTTCGTCGACGGCAAGCCGTATTTCCTCGACTACCGCGAAGTGGCGCCGAAGGCCGCCACGCGCAACATGTACCTGGACGACAAGGGTGAGGTCATCGAGAACCTCAGCCTGGTCGGGGTGCGCGCCGCTGGCGTACCCGGCACGGTGATGGGCTTGTGGGAGGCGCATCGCAAGTTTGGCAAGCTGCCCTGGAGCGAGCTGCTGACCCCGGCCATCGGCTATGCGAAAAATGGCTTCAAGGTCGCGGAAAAGCAGTACCAGTACCGCAACGATGCACAGGGCATGTTCAAGACTGCGACCAACTTCAACGATTACTTCGGCAACATGAAGGTTGGCGAGCTGTTCAGGCAGCCCGAACTGGCCCAGACCCTGGAGCGCATCGCCGACAAAGGCGTCAGCGAGTTCTACCAGGGCAAGACTGCCGATTTGCTGGTGGCGCAGATGCAGGCCGACAAGGGCCTGATCACCAAGCAAGACCTGCAGGATTACAAGGCCGTATGGCGTGAGCCGATGGCCGTCAGCTGGCGTGGCAACGTGGTGTATACCGCGCCACCACCGAGCTCCGGCGGTGTAGCCCTGGCTCAGTTGCTGGGCATCAAGGAAGACCGCGCGGCGGACTTCAAAGGGGTGGCGCACAACTCGGCGCAGTACATCCACCTGCTGGCCGAGATCGAGAAGCGCGTGTTCGCCGACCGCGCCGACTACCTCGGTGACCCGGCCTTTACCCAAGTGCCGGTGGATAAACTGGTGGCCAAGGACTACCTGGCCAAGCGCGCTGCGCAGGTCAACCCGAAAGCCATTTCCGACACCGACAAGGTCAAGCCCGGGCTGGAGCCGCACCAGACCACGCACTTTTCCATCGTCGACAAGCACGGCAACGCGGTCAGCAACACCTACACCCTCAACCTCGACTACGGCAGCGGCGTGGTGGTAAAAGGGGCGGGTTTCCTGCTGAACGACGAGATGGACGATTTCAGCGCCAAGCCGGGGGCGGCCAATGCCTTTGGCGTAGTCGGCGGTGATGCCAACGCGATCGAGCCGGGCAAGCGCATGCTGTCGTCGATGAGCCCCAGCCTGATGACCCGTGACGGCAAGGTCGAGCTGGTGATCGGCACCCCGGGTGGTTCGCGGATCTTTACCTCGATCTTCCAGGTGATGAACAACCTGTATGACTACGGCATGCCATTGGACAAGGCGGTGGCGGCGCAGCGTGTGCACCATCAGTTGCTGCCCAAGGACACCATCTACTTCGACAGCTATGCACCGTTGACCGGGCCTGTGGCTGACGGCCTGAAGAAGATGGGGTATGTGCTGGAAGACCAGGGCTGGGAGATGGGGGATATCCAGGCGATCCGGGTAGAAGGGGCAAAGCTGGAGACGGCCTCTGATCCACGGGGGCGTGGGGTGGGCATGATCGTCAAATAAGCTGCCGCCTGTGCTGGCCTCATCGCCGGCAAG
>NZ_DKJF01000058.1:0-98268 GCF_002454615.1 Pseudomonas sp. UBA6699 | reverse complement strand
AGCCTTCCGGGAACAGCGGGCGGATCGGACGGTCGATCAGGCGCGAGGTCAGCGTCTCTTTCTCGGAAGGACGGCCTTCACGCTTGAAGAAGCCACCTGGGATCTTGCCGGCGGCGTAGGTCTTTTCCTGGTAGTGAACCGACAGCGGGAAGAAGCCCTTGCCTGGATCAGCCTGTTTGGCGCCTACCACAGTCACCAGCACGGTGACGTCGTTATCGACAGTAACCAGCACGGCGCCGGTTGCCTGACGGGCAATACGGCCCGTTTCGAGAGTGACGGTCGATTGACCGAACTGGAAAGTCTTGATTACCGGGTTCACGGTTTCCTACCTTTTTCAGTGGCTCTTGGGGGAACTGGTTTCTTGCGAATTCTTGGGCAGAACGGGGAATCGGCCCCATTGACCGTCCAGATACAACACGAGGCTGGGAGCCTGGCCGCTGCGCGGTAAACCGCTCAGCTGAACCAGGCTGCCAACCTCGGAGATACGCGTGGCGTGCCCGACGACCCTGCTGCGAAACAGCAAAGCCGAAGCCTGCGACACGCCATGCACACCACTGACCAGGCCGCTATTAGCGACGCAGGCCCAGGCGACCGATCAGGGCGCTGTAACGAGTGGTGTCTTTGCCCTTCAGGTAGTCCAGCAGCTTACGACGCTGGTTAACCATACGGATCAGACCACGACGGGAGTGGTGGTCTTTATCGTTGGCCTTGAAGTGGCCTTGCAGCTTGTTGATGTTGTGGGTCAGCAGAGCAACCTGCACTTCCGGGCTACCGGTATCGCCGGCGGCTTGCTGATATTCGGCAACGATCTTAGCTTTTTCTTCAACGCTGAGGGCCATTTGGCTTCTCCTGATAACGGATCCCGCACGCGGGGTCCAATAGGCCAGGGACAAATCCCTGTATTAATAAAAAAGGTGTGACCGTGCCTACTGACAGCCACCCTTGCTGCCGTGGGGTTCGGCAATTGCCTGGCCCCGCGGTTTCGGTCATTCCGACCGAATAAGCCGACGTGGCGCGATGCGCCCGTCTTCGCTCACTTCACCGATACCGATGAAGCGCGCATTATGATCCTGTACCCGGACCATGCCAAATTGTGGCGCGTCCGGCGCGCGTACCGCCTGCCCATGCAGCCAGTAGAACGCACTGTGTTCGGACAGGCTGACCATTGGCCAGTCCTGCAGGCCGCTGTCCGAGGGCATCAGGAAGCGGTCCAGCGCTTCGTTGCCGCCTTCGGCGTGAGCCTGTTCGAGCGCTTCGAGGGTCACCGTCTGTGCCAGCGCGAAGGGCCCGGCCTGGGTCCTGCGCAGCTCGGCAACATAGGCGCCGCAGCCCAGGGCCTCGCCAATATCCTCCACCAGGGTGCGGATATAGGTGCCTTTGCTGCAACCTACGCTCAACCGTGCACGGGTGCCTTCGCACTCGAGCAACTCCAAGCGGCCAATAGTAACAGAACGCGCCTCGCGCTCCACTACCTCTCCTGCACGTGCCAGCTTGTACAGCGGCTGGCCATCACGCTTGAGTGCCGAGTACATCGGCGGTATCTGGCTGATGGGGCCGCGAAAACGCGGCAGCACCGCCTCGATATCGGCGCGACCAACGGTCACCTCGCGGGTCTGCAGAACCTCACCTTCGGCGTCGCCGGTGTTGGTAGTCTGCCCCAGCTGCATGACCGTTTCGTAGCCCTTGTCGGAGTCGAGCAGGTACTGCGAAAACTTGGTCGCCTCGCCAAAGCACAACGGCAGCACGCCGGTTGCCAGCGGGTCGAGGCTACCGGTGTGGCCGGCCTTTTCCGCATTCAGCAGCCAGCGTACTTTCTGCAGGGCGGCATTGGAGGTGAAGCCCAGCGGCTTGTCCAGCAGGATGATGCCGCTGACGTTGCGGCGGATACGTTTGACCTGGGCCACCGCTTACTCCTTGGTGTCCGGCTCGTCGGCTTCCTTGTGCATGCGGTCTTCGGCCACTGCACGCTCGATCAGCGCCGACAGGTGCACACCGCGGCTGACACTTTCATCGAAGTGGAAGTGCAGTTGCGGCACGCTGCGCAGCTGCATCGAACGCCCCAGGTGCAGGCGCAGGAAGCTGGCGGCGCTGTTGAGTGCCTTGAGCGACTGCTGCACAGCGTCCGGGGTTTCTTCGCCCATGACGGTGATGAACACCTTGGCATGGCCCAGGTCGCGGCTCACGTCCACGGCGGTGATGGTCACCAGGCCGACACGCGGGTCTTTGACTTCGCGACGGATCAGCTCGGCCAGCTCGCGCTGCATCTGATCGCCAATACGTTGGGTACGGCTATATTCTTTGGCCATTCTTGCTACCTGTAACTTAAAGCGGCAAACGCCCGGGCAGACCTGAGCCTGACCGGGCGCTACCTGAAGAGGTACCGCAAGCCGCCCTGCAAGGGGCGCTTGCGGCTCGCTCGCCCTTAAAGGGTACGAGCCACCTGGACTTTCTCGAAGACTTCGATCTTGTCGCCGACCTTGACGTCGTTGTAGCTCTTGACGCCAATACCGCACTCCATGCCCGAACGCACTTCGGAGGCGTCGTCCTTGAAGCGACGCAGCGATTCCAGCTCGCCTTCGAAGATCACAACGTCGTCGCGCAGTACGCGGATCGGACGGTTGCGGTACACGGTACCCTCGATGACCATACAGCCAGCGATGGCGCCGAACTTCGGCGAACGGAACACGTCACGCACTTCGGCAACACCCAGGATGTTCTCGCGAACATCGCTGCCGAGCATGCCGGTCAGGGCCTTCTTGACGTCTTCGATGATGTCGTAGATCACGTTGTAGTAACGCATATCCAGACCTTCCTGCTCGACGATCTTGCGCGCACCGGCATCGGCACGCACGTTGAAGCCGAACAGTACAGCGTTCGAAGCCAGCGCCAGGTTGGCATCGCTCTCGGTGATACCACCGACGCCACCACCAATCACGCGCACTTGCACTTCGTCGTTGCCCAGGCCGCCAAGCGAACCCTGCAGCGCCTCGAGAGAACCACGCACATCGGTCTTGAGCACGATGTTGAGGGTTTTCTTCTCTTCCTGACCCATGGTCTCGAAGATGTTCTCCAGCTTGCCGGCGTGAGCGCGGGCCAGCTTGACCTCGCGGTACTTGCCTTGACGGAACATGGCAACTTCGCGGGCTTTCTTCTCGTCGGCAACCACGGACAGCTCGTCACCGGCTTCCGGGGTACCGTCCAGGCCAAGGATCTCGACCGGGATCGACGGGCCGGCTTCTTTCACAGGCTTGCCGTTCTCGTCGAGCATGGCACGCACGCGGCCATAGTTGGAACCGCACAGCACCATGTCGCCCTGACGCAGCGTACCGTCCTGAACCAGGATGGTCGCGACCGGGCCGCGGCCCTTGTCCAGGCGCGATTCGACGACCACGCCACGACCAGGTGCAGTCGGGGTAGCAGTCAGCTCGAGGATCTCGGCCTGCAGCAGCACGGCTTCGAGCAGCTCGTCGACACCGGTACCCATCTTCGCCGATACCTTGACGAATGGCGTGTCACCACCCCAGTCCTCGGAGGTAACGCCTTCGACGGCCAGTTCGTTACGGATACGATCGAGGTCAGCACCCGGCTTGTCGATCTTGTTCACTGCAACCACCAGCGGAACGCCAGCTGCCTTGGCATGCTGAACCGCTTCGCGGGTTTGCGGCATTACGCCGTCGTCCGCCGCCACCACCAGGATGACGATGTCGGTCGCCTTGGCACCACGGGCACGCATCTGGGTGAACGCAGCGTGGCCCGGGGTATCGAGGAAGGTGACCATGCCGCGGTCGGTTTCCACGTGGTAGGCACCGATGTGCTGGGTAATGCCACCGGCTTCGCCAGCAGCAACCTTGGCACGACGGATGTAGTCGAGCAGCGAGGTCTTGCCATGGTCAACGTGACCCATGACGGTAACCACCGGCGCGCGGGACTCGGCCTGGCCTTCGAACTTCAGCGATTCGGCCAGGGAATCTTCCAGCGCGGTGTCGCTGATCAGCGTGACCTTGTGGCCCAGCTCTTCAGCGATCAGCTGGGCAGTTTCCTGGTCGAGCACCTGGTTGATGGTGACCGGGGTACCCATCTTGAACATGAACTTGACCACTTCAGCGGCCTTGACCGACATCTGCTGGGCCAGTTCGGAGACGGTGATGGTCTCGCCGATGGTCACGTCACGGATGACTGGACCGGTCGGGTTCTGGAAGCCGTGCTGGTTACGCTTCTTCAGCTTGCTCTTGCCACCACGACCACGACGGGCGCCGTCGCTCTCTTCATCGGTGGTACGCGGAGCGGCACGTGGCGTTGGAGCCTTTTCCTTCTCCTTGACCTTGACCTTGATCGACACACGAGGGGCTTCGCCACGACGACGGTCGTCATCACGGGTACGGCTCTCGTTGCGACGGGTCTCGTCCTTCTTGCGCTCGGCAGCACGGGCTGCAGCGTCTTCGGAGGCTGGCGCGTCGGCGACGACCGGGGCCGGGGCCGCGGCAGGCGCCGGCTCTGGCTTGGCGGCAGGCGCCGGGGCTGCTGCTGCGGTATAGGCAGCCTGACGGCGTGCCTGTTCTTCGTTGCGCTGGCGAACTTCGGCCTCGACCTTGTCGCGCGCGGCGTTTTCGGCCGCACGGCGCTCTTCCAGCTCACGCTTCTGCTCAGCCTGGATTTCTTCCGGGCTGCGCTGCACGAAAACTTTCTTCTTGCGTACTTCTACGCTGATGCTCTTGCTACCGGCGACACGCAGGGTGCTGGTGGTTTTGCGCTGCAAGGTAATCTTGCGCGGCTCTTCCGCCTTGCTCTTGTGGCTGCTCTTCAAATGAGTCAGCAGGGTCTGCTTCTCATTGTCGGTCACTACCTGACCGGCGTCGGTGTGCGGCAGACCTGCCTCACGCATCTGCTGCAGCAGGCGCTCTACCGGTGCCTCGACCTCTTGGGCCAGTTCTTTCACCGTGACTTGCGTCATGCACTTCTCTCCTCAGGCCGCGCCTAATTACTCGAACCAGTGGGCTCGGGCGGCCATGATCAACTTGCCGGCACGCTCTTCGTCGATGCCGTCGATGTCGAGCAGATCGTCGATCGACTGCTCGGCCAGGTCTTCGCGGTTAACCACGCCGCGCACCGCCAGTTCAGCCGCCAGGTCCTTGTCCATGCCCTCAAGGGAGAGCAGGTCTTCGGCCGGGTGGGCGTCTGCCAGTTTTTCTTCGGTAGCGATGGCCTTGGTCAACAAACGGTCCTTGGCTCGAGCGCGGAGCTCATTGACGATATCTTCGTCAAAGCCATCGATGTTGAGCATTTCTTCCAACGGTACGTAGGCAATTTCTTCGAGGCTGGTGAAGCCTTCGTCGACCAGCACTTGGGCCAGCTCCTCGTCGACTTCCAGTTCATCGATGAAATTGCGCAGGATGTCACCGGTTTCGGCCTGTTGCTTGGCCTGGATGTCCTTCTCGGTCATCACGTTCAAGGTCCAGCCGGTCAACTGACTGGCAAGACGAACGTTCTGACCGCCACGGCCAATGGCCTGGGCCAGGTTGTCCTCGGCGACGGCGATGTCCATGGCATGGGCATCTTCATCAACGATGATCGCCGCGACTTCAGCCGGCGACATGGCGTTGATGACGAACTGCGCCGGGTTATCGTCCCACAGGACGATATCCACACGCTCACCACCCAGCTCCCCGGATACAGCCTGGACGCGCGAACCACGCATGCCGATACAGGCACCTTGCGGGTCGATACGCTTGTCCTTGGAGCGGACGGCGATCTTGGCTCGCGAACCCGGGTCACGGGAAGCAGCCATGACTTCGATCAGGCCCTCGGCGATTTCCGGCACTTCAATGCGGAAAAGCTCGATCAGCATCTGCGGCGCGGTGCGCGACAGGATCAGCTGAGGGCCACGGTTTTCAGTGCGAATTTCCTTCAGCAGCGCACGCAGGCGCACGCCAACACGGAAGGTTTCGCGGGGAATGATGTCTTCACGGGCCAACAGGGCCTCGGCGTTGTTGCCCAGGTCAACGATGACGTTGTCGCGGGTAACCTTTTTAACGGTACCGGAGATGATTTCGCCAACGCGTTCGCGGTAGGCATCGACCACCTGGGCACGCTCGGCCTCACGGACCTTCTGCACGATGACCTGCTTGGCGGTCTGGGCGGCGATGCGACCAAATTCGATGGACTCGATCTTCTCTTCGATCACGTCACCTACCTTGGCTTCAGGGTGGGTGTCCTTGATCTTGTCCAGCCAGGTCTCGATCGCCGGATCGTCCAGATCGGCTTCATCTACCACGGTCCAGCGACGGAAGGTCTCGTAGCTACCGGTGTGGCGGTTGATTTCCACACGCAGATCGACTTCGTCTTCAAAACGTTTTTTGGTTGCAGTGGCCAGGGCCACCTCCAGCGCTTCGAAAATGACGCCGGGCGGTACACCTTTTTCGTTGGATACCGATTCAACAACCAGCAGTACTTCTTTGCTCATCGTACGCCTCGCCTTGCGCAAGCCATTGGGCCCGGATAGTCCGCCGGGCCCGGCACGTCTCAGTCAAAACTGGGAATAATATTGGCCTTGTCGATCGAATCGATCGGCAGAAGGAATTCCTGGTTGTCCACCTGGACCACCACGTCCTGCTCCTCCACACCGCGGAGAAGGCCCTGGAAGTTACGACGACCCTCGAAGGGTGAGCGCAGCTTGATCTTCACTTGTTCGCCGGCATGCGAGGCAAACTGTTCCAGAGTGAACAGTGGGCGATCCATGCCTGGAGAAGACACCTCTAGGGTGTATTCACTGCTGATTGGATCTTCCACATCGAGGATTGCGCTGGCCTGACGGCTGACTGCTTCGCAATCGTCCACCAGAATACCGCCTTCCTTGTCGATGTAGATGCGCAATACCGAATGCTTACCCTGGGAAACGAACTCGATCCCCCAGCATTGATAGCCCAGACCCTCGACAACCGGGGCCAACAAGGCCTGCAACTGTTCTAGCTTGCTCGACACCTGAACCCCCTCGTGCATGCTGTGCAAATAAAAAATGGGCAAAGCGCCCATCCCTGAAAGCGCCGTTGGACAACGACGCCGAAACTGTTCGGTTAGCAAAAAGCCCCTGAAAAGGGGCTCCGCTGAAGCTGGTTGCGGGGGCTGGATTTGAACCAACGACCTTCGGGTTATGAGCCCGACGAGCTACCAAGCTGCTCCACCCCGCGACAAAGCTGGGGCGAAAGTATAAGACCGAACCCTGCTGAGGGTCAAATCCAAACCTTCACCTGCAAGAAAGCCCGCTAAAGCGGGCTCTCAAGCTTCAATTGGTACCGAGAAGGGGACTCGAACCCCTACACCCTATGGGCACAACCACCTCAAGGTTGCGTGTCTACCAATTCCACCACCTCGGCAATACTACTACTTGAAACCCGTTACTTCTGCTCTTCTGCCGGAGGAGGTACATCACCCGTATTAGGAGTGGCTTCGCTCTTCTGCTGCTGTTGGAGCACCGGTACATCATCATTGACTGCCGGTTTTTGCGGCTCTTTCACTTCCAGCACTGCTGGATCTGGAAGACCTGCTTGGCTAAGCTGGTGAGCTTGTTGCTTCGCGAAGTATCCTAACCCAAGTGCTGTCAAAAAGAAAGTGGCAGCGAGTATAGCAGTTAATTTACTTAGGAACGTTGCAGAGCCTTGGCTCCCGAACACGGTATTAGAAGCACCCGCGCCGAAAGATGCACCTGCTTCAGCACCTTTACCCTGTTGCAACAGTACCAGCACTACTAGCGAAAGCGCTGCCAACAGATGAAAAACAACGATGACTGTTTCCAGCATTTGTTCAGTTTCCTGCGGCGCGACAAATTGCACCGAATTCGTCTGCGTTCAGGGACGCCCCACCAATGAGCCCCCCATCGATATCCGGCATGCCGAACAGTTCGGCCGCATTGGCCGCCTTCACGCTGCCGCCGTAGAGCAACTGCACCTTCGCAGCCACTTCAGCATCTTCTGCCGCCAGCTGGCCGCGGATGGCGGCGTGCACATCCTGGGCCTGCTGTGGCGTGGCCGTAAGGCCAGTGCCGATGGCCCATACAGGCTCATAGGCAATTACTGCATTGGCAAAAGCCTTAACACCGAATGCTTCGATGATACTGCTTAGTTGACGCCCGACAACTTCGAGCGTTTTGCCTGCCTCGCGCTCTTCCAGGGTTTCCCCTATGCAAAGCACTGGCTTCAAACCTTTGGCCTGGGCCGCTGCAAACTTGCGATTCAGCACTTCTTCGGTTTCGCCAATGATCTGGCGACGCTCGGAATGGCCAATCAACACCAACTTGCAACCTGCTTCAACCAGCTGCTCGGGAGCAACTTCCCCGGTCAGCGCACCCTGTTCGGGTTGTACAGCAGAATTCTGTGCACCGACAGTAATTTCTTTACCCGCCAGGCCATCGATCACTTGATTGATGAACAAGGCCGGTGGAAATACTGCGACTTCCACTCCGCTCGGCAAGGCGAGATTGCTCAAGCCTTCGGTCAGCTCAGCGACGCTAGCGCGGGTACCGTGCATCTTCCAGTTACCAGCTACCATAGGGCGACGCATGCTTTACCTCGTCGGTCAAAGTGGGCGCAGATCTTACCCAACCAGATCTGCGCTGGCAAGCGCCTTCAGACACAAACTTCGCCAACCAGTTTGGCCAGGGCTTCGGCATGGCCACGCACCTGCGCTTCGTCCTCGCCTTCAACCATTACCCGCACCAGCGGCTCGGTACCGGACTTGCGCAACAGCACACGCCCGCGCCCCGCCAGCGCCTCGGTGACCTTGGCGCTGGCTTCCTGCACGGCCGGGTGCTGCAGCGGGTCGACCTTGCTGCCGCCAAAGCGCACATTGATCAGCACCTGCGGGCATTTGCGCAGGGCCTGGCGGGCCTGGGCCAGGCCCTCGCCGCGGCGCTTGAGCGCCATCAGCACCTGCAACGCGGCAATGATCGCATCACCGGTAGTGGTGTAGTTGCAGCACACCACGTGGCCCGAGTTTTCGCCGCCCACCAGCCACTCACGCTCAAGCAGCTCGGCCATCACATAACGGTCACCGACCTTGGCCCGCACGAAGGGGATATCCAGGTCCTTGAGCGCCAGCTCCAGGCCCAGGTTGCTCATCAGCGTACCCACTACCCCGCCCTGGAGCTTGCCCCGCTCCTGCAGGTCGCGGGCAATGATGAACAGCAACTCGTCGCCATCGACGATCGCGCCGGTGTGGTCAACCATCAGTACGCGGTCACCGTCACCGTCGAAGGCAATGCCGAGATCGGCATGCCCGACCAGCACCGCAGCCTGCAGCGATTCGATATGGGTCGAGCCGCAGTTTTCGTTGATGTTCAACCCGTCGGGCTGGGCATGCAGCACAGTGACATCGGCACCCAGCTCGCGGAACACGCTTGGCGCAACCTTGTAGGTGGCACCATGAGCGCAATCGACCACCAGCTTGAGGCCTGCGAAACTGGTGCTGCTCGGTACGCTGCTTTTGCAAAACTCGATATAGCGGCCAGCAGCATCGTTGATACGCGACACCTTGCCCAGCTTGCTCGACTCGACCACGGTCATCGGCTGATCGAGCAGTTCCTCGATCATCAGTTCGACGTCGTCCGGCAGTTTGGTGCCCTGGCCCGAGAAGAACTTGATGCCGTTGTCGTCATGCGGGTTGTGCGAGGCACTGATGACGATACCGGCTTCGGCGTGGAAGGTACGTGTAAGGTAGGCGATGGCCGGTGTCGGCATCGGCCCCAGCAGCATCACGTCGGCGCCTGCCGCCGACAGGCCGGCTTCGAGGGCAGACTCGAACATGTAGCCGGAGATACGCGTGTCCTTGCCCACCAGCACCCGGCAGTGGCCGAGCTTGCGGAAGGCCATGCCGGCCGCCCAACCCAGCTTCAGCATGAAGTCCGGGGTGATCGGGTATTCGCCGACGCGGCCACGAATGCCGTCGGTACCAAAGTATTTTCTGCTCATAGGGACTCCAATGTTCTTATTCGGCGCCTTGTACCGCAGCGATCATGCGCACCACATCGACCGTTTCGGCCACGTCGTGGACACGCAGGATGCTCGCACCCTTGGTCATGGCCAGGGCCGCCAGTGCGAGGCTGCCGTACAGGCGCTCGTCGACCGGACGTTCCAGCGTCAGGCCGATCATGCTCTTTCGCGAGACCCCCACCAGCAGTGGGCGCCCAAGACGATGGAGCGTTTCCATGTGTTTGAACAGGCTCAGGTTGTGCGCCAGCGTTTTGGCGAAACCAAAGCCCGGATCAAGGATGATGCGTTGTTCATCAATACCGGCCGATGCGCAGGCCGCCATGCGCTGCTGCAGATACCGGGCAACATCGGCAGTCACGTTCTCGTAGTGCGGGTCGTCCTGCATGTTGCCAGGCTCGCCACGCATGTGCATCAGGCACACCGGCAGGCCGGTGGCGGCAGCGGCATCCAGGGCGCCGTCGCGCTCCAGGCCACGCACGTCGTTGATCAACCCGGCGCCAAGGCGCGCAGACTCACGCATGACGGCCGGGGTTGAGGTATCGACGGAGATGACCACGTCCAGGCGACTGTTGATGGCCTCGACCATCGGCGCCACACGCTCGAGCTCCTCGGTGACCGAAACGGCGCGCGCCCCAGGCCGGGTGGACTCACCACCGATGTCGATCAGCGTGGCACCGGCAGCAACCATGGCTTCGGCATGGCGCAAGGCCTCGTCACGCTGGTTGAAGCGCCCGCCATCGGAGAAGGAATCGGGGGTGATATTGAGAATACCCATGACATGGGTACGTGACAAATCAAGAACCCGGTTGCCGCAAGGCAACCGGGTCGGGTACTGCACTGAGCTCATAGATGCCCTTAGTGTTGAGCTGCCGGGCCGCCAATCGGCGATTCCGGACGATCGTTCTGGGCAGCTGGCGTGCCCGAATCCGTATCATCGTCCCAGTCACGCGGCTCGCGCGGCGTACGCCCAGCCATGATGTCGTCGATCTGATCGGCATCAATGGTCTCATACTTCATCAGCGCTTCGGTCATTGCTTCGAGCTTGTCGCGGTTCTCGACCAGCAACTGCTTGGCCGTGGCGTAGCACTGGTCGATGATGCTGCGCACCTCGGAGTCGATCAGCTTGGCGGTTTCGCCGGAAACGCTGGCGTGCTGGCTGGCAGCGCTGCGGCCCAGGAACACCTCGCCGTCTTCTTCGGCATACATCAAAGGACCGAGTTTTTCGGACAGGCCCCACTTGGTCACCATGTTTCGTGCGATCTGGCTGGCACGCATGATGTCGTTGGAAGCGCCGGTGGTAACCCCGTCGAAGCCCAGGGTCATCTCTTCGGCAATACGACCGCCGTACAGCGAGCAGATCTGGCTGATCAAGGCACGCTTGGACAGACTGTAACGGTCCTCTTCCGGCAGGAACATGGTCACACCCAGGGCACGACCACGCGGGATGATCGAAACCTTGTAGACCGGGTCGTGCTCAGGCACCAGGCGGCCGACGATGGCGTGGCCCGCCTCGTGGTAGGCAGTGTTACGTTTTTCTTTCTCGGACATGACCATGGTCTTGCGCTCGGCGCCCATCATGATCTTGTCCTTGGCCAGCTCGAACTCCTTCATCTCCACCAGGCGCTTGTTGGAGCGGGCGGCAAACAGGGAAGCTTCGTTGACCAGGTTGGCAAGGTCGGCACCGGAGAAGCCCGGCGTACCCCGCGCGATAACGGCCGGGTTGACGTTCTCGCTGACCGGCACCTTGCGCATGTGCACCTTCAGGATCTGCTCGCGGCCGCGGATGTCCGGCAGGCCGACCACCACCTGGCGGTCGAAACGGCCGGGGCGCAGCAGCGCCGGGTCGAGTACGTCCGGGCGGTTGGTGGCGGCGATGACGATGATGCCATCGTTCATCTCGAAGCCGTCCATTTCCACCAGCAGCTGGTTCAGGGTTTGCTCACGCTCGTCGTGACCACCGCCCATGCCGGCACCACGGTGGCGACCCACGGCGTCGATCTCGTCGATGAAGATGATGCACGGTGCATGCTTCTTGGCCTGTTCGAACATGTCGCGCACACGGCTGGCACCGACACCGACGAACATTTCAACGAAGTCCGAACCGGAAATGGTGAAGAACGGGACTTTTGCCTCACCGGCAATGGCCTTGGCCAGCAGGGTTTTACCGGTACCAGGCGGGCCTACCATCAGCACGCCACGCGGAATACGGCCGCCCAGGCGCTGGAACTTGCCCGGGTCACGCAGGAATTCGACCAGCTCGCCAACTTCTTCCTTGGCCTCGTCGCAACCGGCGACGTCGGCCAGGGTCGTCTTGACCTGGTCTTCGGACAGCAGGCGCGCCTTGCTCTTGCCAAAGCTCATGGGCCCGCCTTTACCGCCGGCACCGCCCTGCATCTGGCGCATGAAGAACATGAACACGGCGATGATCACCAGGATCGGGAAGCTTGCTACCAACAGCTGCGTCCAGATGCTCTGCTGCTCAGGCTGCTTGCCTTCGACCACTACGTGGTTGTCGACGAGGTCGCCGATCAGGCCGTTATCGGTGATGGCCGGGCGCACGGTCTTGAAGCTGTCGCCATCGGAGCGCTTGCCGGTAATGATGTAGCCGTCGACGGTCACACGCTCGACCTTGCCATCCTTGACCTGCTGGATGAAGTCGGAGTAGTTGAGGGTCTGCGGCTCGTTAGGGCTGGAGAAGTTGTTCATCACTGTCACCAGGACAGCTGCGATGATCAACCACAGGATCAGATTCTTTGCCATGTCGTTCAATTCGCTACCCTCTGAGGCCGGCGCACGACGCAGCCGTGCCTCGCATGATATTCATCGCCCTAACTTACTACATTACCTACGCAGCCGCAGGCACCGTCTGTAACCCTTTGTGAAAGCTAGACTACACGAAGTTCGGACGATCCTGACGCCGCGGCCGATTGGAAATAACTATCGGCCGCCGCGCTTCACGCCTTTCAAGCGCCTTTGAAACCTTTGCCCAACAGGTACTGTTCACGCGAGCGGTCCCGCGATGAAGAAGGCTTGCGCATCTGCACCTTGTCGAACTTGGTGCGCACGTCCTTCAGGTACATGTCGAAGCCTTCGCCCTGGAAAATCTTGATCAGGAAATCCCCGCCGGGCTTGAGCACGCGGGTTGCCAGGTCCAGGGCCAGCTCGCAGAGGAACATGGCACGTGGCATGTCCACTTCGGGCGTACCACTCATATTGGGGGCCATGTCGGAAATCACAAGGTCCACGTGCGAATCACCGACCGCGTCGAGGATTTGCTGGAGCACGGCGTCTTCGGTGAAATCGCCCTGGATGAAGGTAACGTCTGGGATCGAGTCCATTTCCAGGATATCCGAAGCGATGAGCCGGCCCTGGCCGCCAATCAGACGACTGGTCACCTGCGACCACCCGCCCGGGGCCGCACCCAGGTCGATTACGCTCATGCCGGGGCGGATCAGGCGGTCCTTTTCCTGGATCTCCAGCAGTTTGTAGCTCGCACGCGAGCGGTAGCCGTCCTTCTGTGCCTGTTTCACAAAAGGATCGTTGAAATGCTCTCGCAGCCAGTTTGCGCTGCTTTTGGAACGTTGTACCACGGGGCACCTCGATGATATGCGTCGTGATTGACTGGGCGGAGCCGGTGGCCCTCGGGTAAAATGCCGGTCAATTTTACAGAATCAGACGGAAAGGGTCAGATTATGCCGCTCAATAACGAGCAGAAGAAGCAATACAAGTCCATTGGTCATGACCTGAAGCCGGTCCTGATCGTTGCTGGCAACGGTTTGAATGAAGGCGTGGTCGCCGAGCTGGAACGCGCACTGGTCGATCATGAACTGATCAAGGTCGAGATTCGCTCGGAAGACCGCGAAGAACGCGCCGAGACCATCGCTGAGCTGTGCAAGGCCGGCCGCGCCGAACTGGTGCAGACCATCGGCAAGAAAGCCCTGATCTACCGCAAGAACCCACAACCGAACAAGCAGCTGTCCAACATTCACCGTTACAAGTAACGGAAAGGATAGCGCGCCGCCTGTGTAGGAGCGGCCTCGTGTCGCGATGGGCTGCGAAGCGGCCCCCTGCAATATCTGTGGTTAAGCTGATATCTGGGGGCTGCTTCGCAGCCCATCGCGACACAAGGCCGCTCCTACCAGGGACTGCAACCGCCTGGGCTAGCGCCGGGCTTTGACCGGCACCGGCTGGGCCACCAGCACGATGCCGGAGAAGCCCAGCACCAGGAAGCAGAACATCTGCCAGCGCTCGCCAACGGAAATGCCGTAACGCAGGGTGTAGTACCCCACACACGCACCGAAGCCGAGCAACAGCATCTGGCCGCGAAACTGCCGCCACCAGGCCGCCAGGCCTTCCACCCTTGCCAGCACAGCCAGCTGGGTCAACAAGCCAAGCAACGCCACGCCGATCAACCAGCGGTCGATCTGCCCGGCGATATCCTGCACCAGCAGCGGCGCCAGGCCGCTGACCTTGAGCGCAGGCACCAGCCCCACATGGAACACCCACAGGCCACCGACCCAGAACACCTGGGCCAGTTGCCAGAGAATCCCCTCGAGGGATGGCGCCCGCAGGCGCCGGTCAGATGTGTTTGACTTCGACAATCTCGTACTCGACCGTACCGTTAGGCGTCTTGACGACAACGGTATCCCCTTCTTCCTTGCCAATGATGGCACGGGCAATCGGGGCGCTGTTCGACAGCTTGCCTTTCTTCACATCGGCTTCATCTTCGCCAACGATCTGATAGGTCACTTCTTCATCGGTTTCGGTGTTGGCCAGCACCACGGTGGTGCCGAAAATCACCTTGCCGGTGTGAGCGATGGTGGTGACGTCGATCACCACCGAGTTCTGCAGGCGGCCTTCGATATCACGGATACGCGCCTCGACCATGCCCTGCTCTTCACGCGCGGCATGGTATTCGGCGTTTTCCTTGAGGTCGCCCAGCTCACGCGCTTCACCAATGGCTTGGCTCAGGCGCGGGCGCTCGGTCTTGCTCAGGAAGGTCAGCTCCTCTTCCAGGGCGCGAGCGCCCTGGACGGTCATCGGGTATTTGGTAATGCTCATGCTTTGAGTCCTGCATGCAGATCCTGCAGGCGACGAACAGTCTTCTCGGGACCGAATTTCAACGCCTCGCAGATGGCTTCACCAGCCGCAATGGTAGTGGTGCAGTAAATCTTGTGCTGCAGCGCATTGCGACGAATCGAGTAGGAGTCGGCGATCGACTGGCGGCCTTCGGTGGTGTTGATGATCAGCGACACTTCGTCGTTCTTGATCATGTCGACCACGTGCGGGCGGCCTTCGGTCACCTTGTTCACGCGGCGCACTTTCAGGCCAGCCGCCTCGATAACCTTGGCGGTGCCGGCAGTAGCAACCACTTCGAAGCCCAGGGCGATCAGGTCACGGGCAACGCCAGCCACTTGTGGCTTGTCGTCGTCACGCACGCTGATGAACGCGGTGCCGCCAGTAGGCAGCACTTCGCTGGCACCCATCTGGGCCTTGGCGAAGGCTTCACCGAAGCTGTCACCAACACCCATGACCTCACCGGTCGATTTCATCTCAGGGCCGAGGATCGGGTCAACCCCTGGGAACTTGGCGAACGGGAAGACGGCTTCCTTGACGCTGTAGAAGTTCGGGATGATTTCCTGGGTGAAGCCCAGCTCTTTCAGGGTTTTGCCAGCCATGACCCGGGCGGCGATCATGGCCAGGGAAGTGCCGATGCACTTGGACACGAACGGCACGGTACGCGATGCACGCGGGTTGACTTCGATCACGTAGATCTTGTCGCCCTGCAGGGCCAGCTGCACGTTCATCAGGCCGACCACGCCCAGCTCCAGGGCCATTTTCTTGACCTGTTCGCGCACTTCGTCCTGCACGCCCTTGCTCAGGGAGTAAGGTGGCAGCGAGCATGCCGAGTCACCGGAGTGAACGCCGGCCTGTTCGATGTGCTGCATGATCGCGCCGATGACCACGTCGGTACCGTCGCACACCGCATCCACGTCCATTTCGATGGCGCAGTTGAGGAAGTGGTCGAGCAGTACCGGGCTGTCGTTGGAAACCTGAACAGCCTCACGCAGGTAGCGCTTGAGCTCGTCCAGTTCGTAGACGATCTCCATGGCACGGCCACCCAGTACATAGGATGGGCGCACGACCAGCGGGTAGCCGATGCTGCCGGCGGCACGAATGGCCTCTTCTTCGCTGCGCACGGTCGCGTTTGGCGGCTGCAGCAGGTTCAGGCGCTGGACCATCTGCTGGAAGCGCTCGCGGTCTTCGGCGCGGTCGATGGCGTCCGGGCTGGTACCGATGATCGGCACACCGGCCTCTTCCAGGGCGCGCGCCAGTTTCAGCGGGGTCTGGCCGCCGTAGTGCACGATCACGCCTTTGGGCTTCTCGACGCGGCACACTTCCAGCACGTCTTCCAGGGTCAGCGGCTCGAAGTACAGGCGGTCGGAGGTGTCGTAGTCGGTGGAAACGGTTTCCGGGTTGCAGTTGACCATGATGGTCTCGTAACCGTCGTCACGCAGCGCCAGAGCGGCGTGTACGCAGCAGTAGTCGAACTCGATACCTTGGCCGATACGGTTCGGGCCACCACCCAGGATCATGATCTTGTCACGGGTCGACGGGTTGGCCTCGCACTCTTCCTCGTAGGTGGAGTACAGGTAGGCGGTGTCGGTGGCGAACTCGGCGGCGCAGGTGTCGACGCGCTTGTACACCGGGAACACTTCGAGCTTGTGGCGGTGGCGGCGCAGGTTCTTGTCGGTGATACCCAACAGCTTGGCCAGGCGCTGGTCAGAGAAGCCCTTGCGCTTGAGGCGCAGCATGTAGTCCTTGTCGATGGCCGACAGGGCCAGGGTCTTGACCTTCTCTTCTTCTTTGATCAGGTCTTCCATCTGCACCAGGAACCACATGTCGATGCCGGTCAGATTGAAGATTTCTTCGCAGGTCATGCCCGAACGCATGGCGTCGGCGACATACCAGATACGCTCGGCACCCGGCACGGTCAGCTCGCGCTTGAGGATGCTGGCAGCTTCCGGGCTGGCCAGGTCGACTTTCGGGTCGAGGCCGCAAGCGCCCACTTCCAAGCCACGCAGGGCTTTCTGCAGGGACTCCTGGAAGGTACGGCCGATGGCCATGACTTCACCCACGGACTTCATCTGGGTGGTCAGGCGGGCGTCGGCCTTGGGGAATTTCTCGAAGGCGAAGCGCGGCAGCTTGGTGACCACGTAGTCGATCGACGGCTCGAAGGAGGCCGGGGTACGGCCGCCGGTGATGTCGTTCTGCAGCTCGTCGAGGGTGTAGCCGATGGCCAGCTTGGCGGCGATCTTGGCGATCGGGAAGCCGGTAGCCTTGGAGGCCAGTGCCGAGGAACGCGAAACGCGCGGGTTCATCTCGATCACGACCATGCGGCCGGTGTTCGGGCAGATACCGAACTGCACGTTGGAACCGCCGGTTTCCACACCAATTTCACGCAGCACCGCCAGCGAGGCGTTGCGCATGATCTGGTATTCCTTGTCGGTCAGGGTCTGCGCCGGGGCAACCGTGATCGAGTCACCGGTGTGCACGCCCATCGGGTCGAAGTTCTCGATGGAGCAGACGATGATGCAGTTGTCCTTTTTGTCGCGGACCACTTCCATCTCGTACTCTTTCCAACCGATCAGCGATTCGTCGATCAGCAGTTCCTTGGTTGGCGACAGGTCCAGGCCACGGGTGCAGATTTCTTCGAATTCTTCACGGTTGTAGGCAATACCGCCGCCAGTGCCGCCCATGGTGAACGACGGGCGGATGATGCAAGGGAAGCCCAGCTTCTCCAGCACCGCATTGGCCTCTTCCATGCTGTGGGCGATACCCGAACGCGGGCACTCCAGGCCGATGTCCTTCATGGCCTTGTCGAAGCGCGAGCGGTCTTCGGCCTTGTCGATGGTGTCGGCGTTGGCACCGATCATCTCTACGCCGAACTTTTCCAGAACGCCGTGGCGCTCCAGGTCCAGGGCGCAGTTCAGTGCAGTCTGGCCACCCATGGTCGGCAGCACGGCGTCTGGGCGCTCTTTCTCGATGATCTTGGCCACCGACTGCCACTTGATCGGCTCGATGTAGGTGGCGTCGGCCATGGCCGGGTCGGTCATGATGGTGGCTGGGTTGGAGTTCACCAGGATGACGCGGAAACCTTCCTCGCGCAGGGCTTTGCAAGCCTGGGCGCCGGAGTAGTCGAATTCACAGGCCTGGCCGATCACGATCGGGCCAGCGCCGAGAATCAGGATGCTTTTGATGTCTGTACGTTTTGGCATGGTGGTCACTCAAATCCGGGGTCAGTCGGCAAGCCGCTTTGAACAATCTGGGTCAGGCGCTGCCGGGCGCGGCGTGTGCCGGCCCGGGGCCTTGAAGCAGGATGCTCAGCGGCGCTTGGCCATGGCATCGGTGAAACGATCGAACAGTGGCGCGACGTCGGTCGGGCCTGGGCTCGCTTCAGGGTGGCCCTGGAAGCTGAACGCGCTCTTGTCGGTACGCTCGATACCCTGCAGGGTGCCGTCGAACAGCGACTTGTGGATGGCGCGGACATTGCCCGGCAGGGTGGCTTCGTCAACGGCAAAGCCGTGGTTCTGGCTGGTGATCATGACCACGCCGGTGTCCAGGTCTTGCACCGGGTGGTTGGCACCGTGGTGGCCATGGCCCATTTTCACGGTCTTAGCACCGGAGGCCAGCGCCAGCAACTGGTGGCCCAGGCAGATGCCGAATACCGGAATCTCGGTTTCGAGGATTTCCTTGATGGCCTGGATGGCGTAGTCGCACGGCTCGGGGTCGCCAGGGCCGTTGGACAGGAACACGCCGTCCGGGTTGAGCGCCAGCACTTCGCTGGCCGGGGTCTGGGCCGGCACCACGGTCACGCGGCAGCCACGGGCAACCAGCATGCGCAGGATGTTCAGCTTGACGCCGTAGTCGAAGGCCACCACGTGGTAGGGCAGGTCGGCCGCGTCGATGGTCGGGTGGCTGTCGGTTTTCAGCTCCCACACGCTGGAGCGCCACTCGTAGCGTTCCTTGGTGGAAACCACCTTGGCCAGGTCCATGCCCTTGAGGCCCGGGAAGCCACGGGCAGCGGCGATGGCCGCCTCTTCGCTGATGTTGTCACCCGCCAGGATGCAGCCGTTCTGGGCGCCCTTCTCACGCAGGATGCGGGTGAGGCGACGGGTGTCGATGCCGGCGATGGCAACCACGTTGTTGGCCTTGAGGTACTCCGGCAGCGACTGGGTGTTGCGCCAGTTGCTGGCCAGCAGCGGCAGGTCACGGATGACCAGGCCGGCGGACCACACGCGGTTGGACTCGGCGTCTTCCGGGGTGGTACCGGTGTTGCCGATGTGCGGGTAGGTCAGGGTGACGATTTGCTGCGCGTAGGAAGGGTCTGTAAGGATTTCCTGGTAGCCGGTCATAGCGGTGTTGAATACCACCTCACCAACGGTCTGACCGTCGGCACCAATGGCTTCACCGCGAAAAATACTGCCGTCGGCAAGGGCGAGTATGGCTGGCTTTGTCAAGAAGACCTCCCGTAAATCAAGCATGAAAGGGCGATCGCAGGTTGCAAAAAAGCGGAGTGACGTATGGACACGTCACCCCGCTTTCATGTGCTGAATTCAATTCGCTGCGCGCTTTTAGTGGACACACTAAAGCTGTAGCTTACAGAAAAGTGCGTTTTCGGTCTACCGCATATGTGCCTCTAAAACACATCGATGCGACAGGCCGACTATTGTGTTGGGTTCTTCGCGGGCTTGCCCGCGAATGACCCAACACAGCCCTCACTGCTTAACGCAGATCAAGCACATCCTGCATGTCGTACAGGCCAGGCTCACGCCCGTCGAGCCACAGCGCCGCACGCACCGCGCCCTTGGCGAAGGTCATGCGGCTGGAGGCCTTGTGGGTGATCTCCAGGCGCTCGCCTTCTGCAGCGAACAGCACGGTGTGATCACCGACCACGTCGCCGGCACGTACGGTGGCAAAGCCGATCGTCTTGCGGTCGCGCGCGCCGGTCTGCCCTTCACGGCCATACACGGCCACTTCCTGCAGGTCGCGGCCCAGCGCGTTGGCAACCACTTCACCCATGCGCAACGCCGTACCCGAAGGGGCATCGACCTTGTGGCGGTGGTGCGCCTCGATGATTTCGATATCCACATCATCGCCCAGCACGCGTGCCGCCATGTCGAGCAACTTCAGGCTCAGGTTGACGCCAACGCTGAAGTTGGCAGCGAACACGATTGGAATGTCCTTGCCCGCCTCGGCCAGCAACTGCTTTTCTTCGACGGTGAAACCGGTGGTACCGATGACCATGGCCTTGCCGTGCTTGCGGCAGAACGCCAGGTTCTTCAGGGTGACCGACGGGTGGGTGAAATCGATCAGCACGTCGAACTCGTCCACCACCTTGGCCAGGTCGTCGGACAGCAGCACACCAATGCGCCCCAGGGCCGCCAGTTCACCGGCATCGGCGCCGACCAGCGAGCTGTCCGGGCGGTCGACCGCCGCCGTCAGCCCGGCGCCGGGTTGCTGCTGCACGGCCTCGATGAGGGTCTTGCCCATACGCCCTGCCGCGCCCATCACTGCAATACGTCGCATAGCCTTTTCCTTGTCAGAGATCGCCGAAGAAGCGCTTCACGCCATCGAACCAGCCACTGGCCTTGGGCGAGTGCGAGCTGTCGCCTTCCAGCGAATCACGCAGCTCTTCGAGCAGTTCGCGCTGACGGCGGCTGAGGTTGACCGGGGTTTCCACCGCCACACGGCACAGCAGGTCACCGGCACCACCACCGCGCACCGGCGCCACACCCTTGCCACGCAAGCGGAACTGCTTGCCGGTCTGGGTGCCTTCCGGAATACGCAGCTTCACGCGGCCATCGAGGGTCGGCACTTCCAGCTCGCCGCCCAGGGCAGCATCGGTGTAGCTGATCGGCACTTCGCAGTACAGGTGCTTGCCGTCACGCTGGAAGATCTCGTGCTCACGCACACTGATCACCACATACAGGTCGCCGGTCGGGCCACCATGGGTGCCGGCCTCGCCTTCACCCGACAGGCGGATGCGGTCACCGGTATCGACACCGGCCGGCACCTTGACCGACAGGGTCTTGTATTCCTCGACGCGGCCTTCGCCGTGGCACGAGGTGCAAGGGTCGGTGATGATCTTGCCCTGGCCATGGCAACGCGGGCAGGTTTGCTGCACCGAGAAGAAGCCCTGCTGCATGCGGACCTGGCCGATGCCACCACAGGTGGGGCAGGTCGACGGGGTGGAGCCCTTCTTGGCGCCGGAGCCATCGCACGGCTGGCAGTTGACCAGGGTCGGCACGCGGATGCTGACCGTAGTACCGCGCACCGCTTCTTCCAGGTTCAGTTCCAGGGTGTAACGCAGGTCGCTGCCACGCTGGGCGCCACCGCGTCCGCCACCGCGGCCGCCGCCGAAGAAGTCGCTGAACACATCGCCGAAGATGTCGGAGAAGTTGGCGCCACCGAAACCAGGGCCGCCGCCACCCATGCTCGGGTCGACACCGGCATGGCCATACTGGTCGAACGCCGCGCGCTTGCTGGCATCAGACAGCACTTCGTAGGCCTCGTTGGCCTCTTTGAACTTGTCTTCGGACTCTTTATCGCCCGGGTTGCGGTCCGGGTGGTATTTCATCGCCAGACGGCGATAAGCCTTTTTGAGGTCTGCCTCGGTGGCGCCGCGCTCGACACCCAGAACCTCATAATAATCACGCTTGGACATAGGTCATTTGCACCTTGTTGGGCGTGTGGCATCTGCGCCACGCCATCAGCACCTGCGCTCGCCCAGCGGGGCCGCTGACAGATGCTGTAAAAATTCTCGAATTCCAGATACGCCAACGCGGGAGCAAGCCCCCGCGCGGCGACATCCTACCAGTTCACCGACAAACCACGGTGAACTGGCCGACAACATGCAACGATTACTTCTTGTCGTCGCCTTTGACTTCTTCGAACTCGGCGTCAACCACGTCATCGTGCTTGGCTTCCGGCTCGGCCTGCTGCGCGCCACCCTGAGGCTGTTCGGCCGACTGCTCGGCGTACATCTTCTGGGCAACCGGGGCAGAGACCTTGGACAGCTCTTCGACCTTGGCGTCGATGGCGGCCTTGTCGTCGCCTTTGACAGCGGCTTCCAGGGCAACCACGGCAGCCTCGATGGCGGTTTTCTCTTCAGCGGTAACCTTGTCACCGGCGTCAGCGACCATCTTGCGGGTCGAGTGAACCAGCGCATCACCCTGGTTACGGGCAGCAGCCAGCTCTTCGAACTTGCGGTCTTCCTCGGCGTTGGCCTCGGCGTCACGCACCATGCGCTCGATTTCTTCGTCCGACAGGCCGGAGTTGGCCTTGATCACGATCGACTGCGACTTGCCGGTGGCCTTGTCTTTGGCGCTGACGTGCAGGATGCCGTTGGCGTCGATGTCGAAGGTCACTTCGATTTGCGGCACACCGCGTGGCGCTGGCGGAATGTCGGCCAGGTCGAACTTGCCCAGCGACTTGTTCTGCGCAGCCTGCTTACGCTCACCCTGCAGCACGTGAATGGTCACAGCGCCCTGGTTGTCGTCGGCAGTCGAGAACACCTGCGACTTCTTGGTCGGGATGGTGGTGTTCTTCTCGATCAGCGAAGTCATCACGCCGCCCATGGTTTCGATACCCAGGGTCAGCGGGCTGACGTCCAGCAGCAGCACGTCTTTCACGTCACCTGCCAGTACCGCGCCCTGAATGGCAGCACCCATGGCCACGGCTTCGTCCGGGTTGACGTCCTTGCGGGCTTCTTTGCCGAAGAAGTCAGCAACGGCCTTCTGCACCAGCGGCATACGGGTCTGGCCACCGACCAGGATCACGTCGTCGATCTTGCTGGCGTCGATGCCGGCGTCTTTCAGCGCTACGCGGCATGGCTCGATGGTACGGGTAACCAGGTCTTCGACCAGCGACTCCAGCTTGGCGCGGGAGATTTTCACGTTCAGGTGCTTCGGACCGGTGGCGTCTGCAGTGATGTACGGCAGATTGACGTCGGTCGACTGAGCGGACGACAGCTCGATCTTGGCTTTTTCAGCAGCTTCTTTCAGACGCTGCAGGGCCAGTGGATCGTTCTTCAGGTCCATGCCCGACTCTTTCTTGAACTCGTCGACGAGGTAGTCGATCAGGCGCATGTCGAAGTCTTCGCCACCCAGGAAGGTGTCGCCGTTGGTAGCCAGTACTTCGAACTGGTGCTCGCCGTCGACTTCGGCAATTTCAATGACCGACACGTCGAAGGTACCACCACCCAGGTCATAGACGATGACGGTGTGGTCGCCCTTGGCCTTGTCCATGCCGTAGGCCAGTGCAGCGGCAGTCGGCTCGTTGATGATACGTTTTACGTCCAGGCCCGCGATGCGGCCGGCGTCTTTGGTAGCCTGGCGCTGGCTGTCGTTGAAGTAGGCCGGCACGGTGATTACCGCTTCGGTCACGGCCTCGCCGAGGTAGTCTTCGGCGGTTTTCTTCATTTTCTTCAGCACTTCAGCGCTGATTTGCGGCGGTGCCATGTCTTTGCCGCCCGCTTGTACCCAAGCGTCGCCATTGCTGGCCTTGACGATTTTGTAGGGCACCAGCTTGATGTCTTTCTGCACGACGTCTTCTTCGAAGCGGCGGCCGATCAGGCGCTTCACGGCGAACAGGGTGTTGTGCGGGTTGGTGACGGCCTGGCGCTTGGCCGACTGGCCAACCAGGATTTCGCCATCGTTGGCGTAGGCCACGATCGAAGGGGTAGTACGCGCACCCTCGGCGTTTTCGATGACTTTGACGTTACCGTTTTCCAGAATAGAGACGCACGAGTTGGTGGTCCCCAGGTCGATACCGATGATCTTGCCCATGTTAACTCTCCCGAAACTTGAATTTGGTAGCAGCGACTAATTTGGCCAACTGCGGTAATACTTGAAGGCTTGACACCTAGATGGGGATGCCCCGACGGATTTCAAGCCTTTTCATTGATCGAGGGTTGCGCCGCGCTCGGCGCCTTGCTGACCACCACCATGGCGGGGCGCAGCAGGCGGCCGTTGAGCAGGTAGCCCTTCTGGAACACGTTCAACACGCTGTTAGGCTCTACGTCAGCGCTTTCCTGCATGGCCATGGCCTGGTGGTGCTCAGGGTTGAACGGCTGGCCATGCGGGTCGACCGCTTCGAGGTTGTAGCGCTTGAGGGTGTCCTGGAACATTTTCAGGGTCAGCTCCACGCCTTCGCGGATCTGCTTGACGTTTTCATCCTCGGCGCTGGAGTGGGCCAGGGCCAGTTCCAGGCTGTCGATCACCGGCAGCAGGTCGCTGGAGAATTTCTCCAGGGCGAACTTGTGGGCTTTCTCGACATCCTGCTCGGCGCGGCGGCGCACGTTCTGCAAGTCGGCCACGGCGCGCAGCGATTGGTCCTTGGCGGCGGCCAGCTGTTCCTCGAGTTCCAGAACACGGGCATCCGCAGTGGCTTGGGCACCGGTTTCTTCAACATTAAGGTCTTTTTCGTTCAGCTGTTCGTCAGCCATGGGGTCTCTCCTGCGCAATTTTGTGGACTGCGAGCCAGGCTCGCCTTGGTTGTCGGCTATATGGGGCCGGAAAAACCAGCTTCAAGGGGCAAGCGGGTTTTCAGGCACAAACAGAATCCGCCAAGAGGCATTGGCAGGCCTGAAAAAAGTACTGTATAAATAACCAGACCTGACTTTTCGGGAGCCGCCCCCCATGCTGGTGCACCTGTCCATTCACAACTACGCCATCGTCGAACACCTCGACCTCGAAATCGCCCGCGGCATGTCCGTCATCACGGGCGAGACCGGCGCTGGCAAATCGATCATGCTCGACGCCCTCGGCCTGGCCCTGGGCGACCGGGCCGACAGCGGCGTGGTGCGCCCTGGCACCGACAAGGCCGATATCCTGGCCACCTTCGACCTGGTGGACATCCCCGAGGCGCACACCTGGCTGGCCGAGCGCGACATGGACAGCGACGGCCTGTGCATTTTGCGCCGGGTCATCACCGCCGAAGGGCGCAGCCGGGGCTACATCAACGGCACCCCGTGCCCACTCGGCGATCTCAAGGCCCTGGGCGAACTGCTGATCGACATCCACAGCCAGCATGAGCACCAGTCGCTACTGAAAACCGACACCCACCGCCGCCTGCTAGACGAGTACGCCGGCGCTGTCGACCTGGCCCGCCAGGTGCAACTGGCCGCCAAACGCTGGCAGCAAACCCGCCTGGAACTGGAGCGCCTGTCCAACTCCGGTGACGAGCAGCGCGCCCGCCATCAACTGCTCAGCTACCAGCTGGAAGAGCTGGACAACCTTGCCCTCGGCGAGCACGAGCTGGAACAGCTGGAGCAGGAACACAAGAACCTGACCAGCGCCGAAGCCCTGTTCGGTATCTGCCGCCAGGTCATCGACCAGTGCAGCGAAAGCGATTCGGGCAACGTACTCAGCGCCCTCACCGCCAGCCTCAACCGCCTGGGCGCCGCCACCCAGTCGCCCAAGGCGCTGACCGAGGCGGCCAACCTGATCGCCAGCGCGCAGATCCAGGTTGAAGAAGCGGTGGGTGAGCTCAACCGCTTCCTGGACAACTTCGATGCCGACCCGATGCGCCTGCAGGCACTGGAGGAGCGCCTCGACACCATCTATACCCTGGCGCGCAAACACCGTGTGCACCCGACCGAGCTGCCCCACCTGCAGCAGCAACTGATGGAAGAGCTGGAAGGCCTGAACGCCAGCGATGAATCGATTGAACAGCTGGGCGAAGAGCTGGCTGCGTACGCCCAGCACTATAAAGAGCGGGCCAGCGAACTCAGCGCCCTGCGCCGGCAGGCCGCCCAGCAATTGGCGGTGGCGGTGGAACAGGAAATCCAGCGCCTGGGCATGCCTGGCGGGCGCTTCCGTATCGAGCTGACCCCGCACGAGGGTACGGAGCTCTCGCCGCATGGCCTGGAGCAGATCGAGCTGCTGGTCAGCGCCAACCCGGGGCAACCCCTCAAGGGCCTGGCCAAGGTTGCGTCGGGTGGCGAACTGTCGCGCATCAGCCTGGCGATCCAGGTGATCACGGCACAGACCTCGCGCATTCCCACGCTGGTATTCGACGAAGTGGATGTGGGTATCGGCGGGCCCACCGCGGAAATCGTCGGCCAGTTGCTGCGCCGGCTGGGTGAGCGCGGCCAGGTGCTGACCGTGACCCACCTGCCGCAGGTGGCAGCGCAGGGGCACCACCACCTGTTCGTGCACAAGGTGCGCAACAGCGACACCACCCACACCGCCGTGGCCAGCCTGGGCAAGCGCGAGCGCGTGGAAGAAGTCGCACGCATGCTGGGCGGCATCGACCTGACGAAGGAATCCCTGGCACATGCGCGCAAGATGGTGGTCACCAGCAAGGCCTGAAACCATTGGGTTGCCGGGGCCGCTTTGCGGCCCTGTCGCGACGCAATACCGCTCACAGACCTACAGCCCCTAAAAGCAAAAAGGCGACCCGAAGGTCGCCTTTGCTGTCCATAACGATTGAATCGTTACTTCTTCTTACGCACGTACAGGACCAGATTGTGGTCCACCAGCTCGAAACCGTGTTCCTCCACGATTTCACGCTGACGCTTCTCGATGGCGGCGTCCATGAACTCGATGACTTCACTGGTATCCACGTCGACCATATGGTCGTGGTGACCGCCATCGGCCAGTTCGAATACCGCATGACCGCCGTCGAAGTTGTGGCGAACCACCAGACCCGCCGCTTCGAACTGGGTCAGTACGCGGTACACGGTAGCCAGGCCAACGTCCTCGCCAGCCTCCATCAACGCCTTGTAGACATCCTCGGCGCTCATGTGACGCTGCTCGGCAGAGTCGAGCATCTGAAGGATCTTGACTCGAGGCAGGGTTACCTTGAGACCGGCTTTGCGTAATTCGCTATTTTCAACCATGGTCAGCTTTCTCGCCGATGCTGCTTCGCAGCTTCTCTTAATACGGGTATGATCGGGGTTTACGTTGTCCAGCCAAGATAGTGGAAGTCGCCCACCGATGCAAAACACCAAGCTCTTGCTAAACAGCCTCGCCCTCGCGGGACTGCTCGCACTCGCCGGTTGCTCGTTTCCCGGGGTTTACAAAATCGACATCCAGCAGGGCAATGTCGTCACGCAGGACATGATAGACCAATTGCGCCCGGGAATGACCCGACGGCAAGTGCGGTTTATCATGGGCAACCCGCTGATTCAGGACACTTTCAACACCAACCGTTGGGATTACCTGTACAGCCTGCAGCCTGGTGGCGGCCAACGCCAGCAGGAGCGCATGAGCATTTTCTTCAACGACAGCGACCAACTGGTCAGCCTGTCTGGCGACTTTATGCCAGGCGTTAGCCGCGACCAGGAAATTCTGGGTGGCAGCAGCGATACCACGGTCAGCCCCGGCACCGAGCCAGGCCAAACCGAGCAGCCAGCCACGCAACCGGCGGAGCAACCTGCCAAGCCTGGTTCGACCGAAGAGGCCATCCAGCGCGAAATCGATACCATCGAGACCACCCCGGTGCCTACGCCAGCACCGCTGGAAACCCGGTAATCGAAAGCAACAAAAAAGCCCGGACTTGTTCCGGGCTTTTTGTTGCTGCCTGCCTGATCAGCCGTTCAGTTGCTTGGCACGCTGGCAGAACGCATCGACCAGGGTATTCGCCGCCTGGTTGAACAGCGGCCCCAACGTGGCACGCACAATGGGCCCGGCATAATCGAACGACAGGTCCAGGCTGATTTTGCAGGCCTTCTCGCCCAAAGGCTTGAACACCCACACCCCATGCAATTGGGTAAAGGGGCCCTCCTCCAGGTTCATTTCGATGGACTGCCCGGGCACCAGCACGTTGCGCGTTACAAAGTGCTGGCTCATGCCCCCCTTGGCCACTTCGAGCTTGGCACGCATGTGCGTTTCGCTGCTGTCGATCACCGTCGCGGCCGAGCACCACGGCAGGAACTGCGGGTAGCTGGCCACGTCGTTGACCAGATCGTAGAGCGCCTGGGCGGGGTATGGCAGCAGGGCGGAGCGTTGAATATGGGTAGTCATCCAGGCGTCACTTCCAAGGCTGGGTGGCGGCGCTTCGCAGCGTGCCAAAAACAGATTCTGTCGGCAGGACAGGGCTTGTATTGTCCGGTATTCATTGCGGTGGCTCAAGCACACCGAAATCCCATAGCGAACGACGCACGGTCTTGCCTATAATGCCGGCCCTATGGCTAAACAAAAGAAACATCCGACCGGGACCATCGCGCAGAACAAAAAAGCGCGACACGATTACTTCATCGAACACAAGTTCGAGGCCGGGCTGGTCCTGTCCGGTTGGGAAGTAAAAAGCCTGCGAGCCGGCAAGGCGCACCTCGTGGACAGCTACGTGCTGCTCAAGGACGGTGAGGCCTGGCTGTTCGGCAGCCACATCACCCCGCTGACCACGGCCAGCACCCACGTGATCGCCGACCCGATGCGCACGCGCAAGCTGCTGCTGAACAAGCGCGAGCTCGAGCGCCTGGAAGCGGCGGTGGCGCAAAAGGGTTACACCTGCGTGGCGTTGTCGCTGTACTGGAGCAAGCACCTGATCAAGTGCGAAATTGCACTGGGCAAGGGCAAGAAGGAATTCGACAAGCGCGACACCGTGCGCGAACGCGATTCCAACCGCGAGCTGCAGCGGGCGGTGCGCAACAAGGGCAAGGAAGACTAAAACCTTCTTTGTCAGCAGCGCGGTCAGTGTAGGAGCGGCCTTGTGTCGCGATGGGCTGCGAAGCAGCCCCAGCAATCTCGGCTCATTGCCGAAGCCCAGGGGCCGCTTCGCAGCCCATCGCGACACAAGGCCGCTCCTACATTAACCGCACATGCATGAAGAGACCGAGTCAACGCCCGCTACGCCGCTCCGCCCGCGCCACCCGCTGCGCCTCCTCATGCGCCTCTTCCAGCACTTCCTGCACATACAGAATGTGCCGGCTGGACACCTCTCGCGCCTCCTCCGCCCTGCCCTCGACAATCGCCAGGTAAAGCTCGCGGTGCTGGCTGATCAGCATGTCGCGGGTCTCGGTCCGCTGCTGGTACATGCCACCGATGTTGGTCACCACGTTGCGCTTGAGCAGGTCGAACAGGCCACGAATGGTGTGCAACAGCACCGCGTTATGGCTGGCCTCGGCAATTGCCAGGTGGAAGCGCGCATCGGCCGCGCCCTCCTCGGCCCGGGTCACCTCATCGACCCTGGCGTAGCAGTCCTGCAGCGTGTCGAACGCCGCCTTCAGCCGCGCCCGGTCTGGCTCGGTAGCGCGCTGCGCCGCGTAATACGCACAGGACGCCTCCAGCGTATGGCGAAACTCGAGCAGGTCGCGCTGGGCCTCGGGGCTATGTTCCAGCAGCTGCAACAGCGGGTCACTGAACGTGGACCCCAGCGACTCGGCGACAAAGTTGCCGCCCCCCTGCCGGCTGACCAACAAGCCCTTGGCCACCAGCTTCTGGATCGCCTCACGCAGTGACGGGCGCGACACGCCGAACTGTTCGGCAAGCGCACGCTCGGCGGGCAGCCGCTGCCCCGACGTGAGGGTGCCCTCCAGAATCATCGCTTCCAACCGATCGACAATGTCGTCGGACAGGCGCCGTTGGCGAACCTGATCAAAAACCATCACATGCTCTCCACAAACCCCGGCACACACCCGGGGGTGCCTATTCTCGCCGATCCAGCGCGCGCGAACACCCACCAGGCCACGATTTTCCCGGCACATCAGCTGCCCGCTCATCGGCACGCGACCAAAGTTTTGCACGGGACAAATTGACACACCCACGACAGCGCTTTTAACCTAGCGACCAGCCATTGTAAATTGGTCTTACCAATTATCCAATGCCAGCGCCTGACCAACAACAATTAGGGGCCACCCCATATGCAAACCTGGCAACAACTCTATAGCCCGCTTGGTAGTCTTGGCCTGTCCGCACTGGCGGCGGTCATTCCCATCGTGTTCTTCTTCCTTGCCCTCGCCGTGTTCCGCCTGAAGGGCCACGTGGCGGGTAGCATCACCCTGGCCTTGTCGGTACTGGTGGCCATATTCGCCTTCCAGATGCCGGTCGACATGGCGCTGGCTGCCGCAGGTTACGGCTTCCTTTACGGCCTTTGGCCAATTGCTTGGATCATCGTTGCCGCGGTGTTCCTGTACAAACTCACGGTCAAGAGCGGCCAGTTCGAAGTGATCCGCAGCTCGGTGCTGTCGATCACCGACGACCAGCGCCTGCAGGTACTGCTGATCGGCTTCTGCTTCGGCGCGTTTCTGGAAGGTGCGGCAGGCTTCGGCGCGCCGGTGGCCATCACCGCCGCACTGCTGGTCGGCCTGGGCTTCAACCCACTGTACGCCGCCGGCCTGTGCCTGATCGCCAACACCGCACCGGTCGCCTTCGGCGCCCTGGGCATCCCGATCATCGTGGCCGGCCAGGTGACCGGTATCGACGCCTTCCACATCGGCGCCATGACCGGCCGCCAGCTGCCGCTGCTGTCGCTGTTCGTGCCGTTCTGGCTGGTGTTCATGATGGACGGCCTGCGCGGCGTGAAAGAAACCTGGCCTGCGGCCCTGGTGGCCGGCCTGAGCTTTGCCGTGACCCAGTACTTCACCTCGAACTTCATCGGCCCCGAGCTGCCAGACATCACCTCGGCCCTGGCCAGCCTGATCTGCCTCACCCTGTTCCTGAAAGTGTGGCAACCCAAGCGCGCGTTCGGCGAAGCCAAGGCCAGCGTGGGTGCCGCCGTGGTGCAGCCAAGCGGCAGCCAGCCAAGCCCTTACAGCTTTGGCGAAATTTTCAAGGCCTGGTCGCCGTTCCTGATCCTGACCGTGCTGGTCACCATCTGGACCCTGAAACCGTTCAAGGCCGCCTTCGCCCCGGGCGGCGCGATGTACAACTTCGTGTTCAACTTCGCCATCCCGCATCTTGACCAACTGGTGATCAAGACCGCACCGATCGTGGCCGCGCCAACCGCCATGCCCGCAGTGTTCAAGCTGGACCCGATCTCCGCCACCGGCACCGCGATCTTCCTCTCGGCGCTGATCTCGATGGCGGTGCTGAAAATCAATTTCAAAACTGGTCTTACCACTTTCAAGGAGACCTTCTGGGAGCTGCGCTGGCCCATCCTGTCGATCGGCATGGTGCTGGCCTTCGCCTTCGTCACCAACTACTCGGGCATGTCGTCGACCATGGCCCTGGTGCTGGCCGGCACGGGCGCGGCGTTCCCGTTCTTCTCGCCGTTCCTTGGCTGGCTGGGTGTGTTCCTGACCGGGTCGGACACCTCGTCCAACGCCCTGTTCAGCTCGCTGCAGGCCACCACCGCCCACCAGATCGGGGTCAACGACACCCTGCTGGTAGCGGCCAACACCAGCGGCGGCGTGACCGGCAAGATGATCTCGCCGCAATCGATCGCCGTGGCCTGCGCCGCCACCGGCCTGGTCGGCAAGGAATCCGACCTGTTCCGCTTCACCGTCAAGCACAGCCTGTTCTTTGCCACCATCGTCGGCCTGATCACCCTGATCCAGGCTTACTGGCTGACCGGCATGCTGGTTCATCACTAACGTGAAAGGGGCCGGGCGCCATCGGGCGCCTGGCATACCCCCCAAGCAACGCTGCGAGAATCCATGATCATTTCTGCCTCTACCGACTATCGCGCCGCGGCCCAACGCAAGCTGCCTCCTTTCCTGTTCCACTATGCCGACGGCGGTGCCTACGCCGAGCATACGCTGCGCCACAACGTCGCCGACCTGGCGAGCATTGCCTTGCGCCAGCGCGTGCTGAAGAACATGTCCGAGCTCAGCCTGCAGACCACACTGTTCGGCGAAACCCTGAGCATGCCCGTGGCCCTGGCCCCGGTCGGCCTCACCGGCATGTACGCCCGCCGTGGCGAAGTGCAGGCGGCGCGGGCGGCGGCGGCCCATGGCATCCCGTTCACCATGTCTACGGTGTCGGTGTGCCCGATCGAAGAAGTGGCGCCAGCCATCAACCGCCCCATGTGGTTCCAGCTGTACGTGCTCAAGGACCGCGGCTTCATGCGCAACGCCCTGGAGCGGGCCAAGGCGGCCGGGGTCAAGACCCTGGTGTTCACCGTGGACATGCCCGTGCCCGGCGCCCGCTACCGCGACGCCCACTCTGGCATGAGCGGCAAGCACGGCCCGCTGCGCCGCGTGCTGCAAGCCATGACCCACCCCGAGTGGGCCTGGGACGTGGGCGTGATGGGCCGCCCGCACGATTTGGGCAACATCTCCAAGTACCGGGGCAACCCCACCGGCCTGGCCGACTACATCGGCTGGCTGGGCAACAACTTCGACCCGTCCATTTCCTGGAAGGACCTGGAGTGGATCCGCGAGTTCTGGGATGGCCCGATGATCATCAAAGGCATCCTGGATGCCGATGACGCCCGCGACGCGGTCAAGTTCGGTGCCGACGGCATCGTCGTGTCCAACCACGGTGGCCGCCAGCTCGATGGCGTGCTGTCCAGCGCCCGCGCCCTGCCGGCCATTGCCGATGCGGTGAAAGGTGACTTGAAGATTCTCGCCGACTCCGGCATTCGCAGCGGCCTGGATGTGGTACGCATGATCGCCCTGGGTGCCGACACCGTGCTGATTGGCCGCGCCTTCCTCTATGCGCTGGCCGTGCATGGCCAGGCCGGGGTGAAAAACCTGCTGGAGCTGTTCGAGAAGGAAATGCGCGTAGCCATGGTGCTGACCGGCGCCAAGACCATCAGCGAAATCACCCGCGACTCGCTGGTACGCGAACTGGGCGCCTGAGCGCCTGCACCAACGACCGCCTGATAGACCCGGGGCATGTGGCGCGCAGAGGCCACAGCCCCGCGAGGAGACTGCATGAGCCTGCCCGCCGCGTTTCTGCGTGATGCCGAGCGCCTGATCCCCGCCGCACGCCGCTTCGACGACCCCACCTCGACCCTGGCCTTCGGCACCGACGCCAGCTTCTACCGGCTGATCCCCAAGCTGGTGGTGCGTGTCGAGTCCGAAGACGAAGTGGTCGGCCTGATCAAGCTGGCCCAACGCGACCGGGTGCCGGTCACCTTCCGCGCCGCCGGCATCAGCCTGTCTGGCCAGGCCATCAGCGACTCGGTGCTGATCGTGCTGGGCGATAACTGGAACGACCGCGAGATCCGTGGCCAAGGCGAACAGATCCGCCTGCAGCCCGGGGTGATCGGCGCCCAGGCCAACGCTTGGCTGGCCCCGTTCGGGCGCAAGATCGGCCCCGACCCGGCCTCGATCAACGCCTGCAAGATCGGCGGTATCGTCGCCAACAACGCCAGCGGCATGTGCTGCGGCACCGCCCAGAACACCTACCACACCCTGGCCGGCCTGCGCCTGGTGCTGGCAGACGGCACCCGCCTGGACAGCGAAGACCCGGCCAGCGTGGCGGCCTTTGAAGCCAGCCATGCCGAGCTGCTGCAAGCGCTGGCCCGCCTGGGCCGCGAAACCCGCGCCAACACGGCATTGGCCGATCGCATCCGGCACAAGTACCGGCTGAAGAACACCACCGGCCTGTCGCTGAACGCGCTGGTGGACTACGACCAGCCGCTGGACATTCTGCAGCACTTGCTGGTCGGCTCCGAAGGCACCCTGGGCTTTATCAGCGCTGTTACCTACAACACCGTGCCCGACCACCCGCACAAGGCCAGCGCCCTGCTGGTGTTCCCCAGCGTGGAAAGCTGCTGCCGCGCGGTGCCGGTACTCAAGCGCCAGCCGGTGTCGGCCGTGGAACTGCTCGACCGCCGCAGCCTGCGCTCGGTGCAGGACATGGCCGGCATGCCGCTGTGGGTAAAAGGCCTGTCGGCCAACGCCTGCGCCCTGCTGATCGAGTCACGCGCGGCCAGCCAGAGCTTGCTGCACGAGCAACTGGAGCAGGTAATGGCCTCGATCGCCGACTTCCCGCTGGAGCAGCGCGTGGACTTCAGTGAAGACCCGGCGGTGTACAACCAGCTGTGGAAAATCCGCAAAGACACCTTCCCCGCCGTCGGCGCCGTGCGCCAGACCGGCACGACCGTCATCATCGAAGACGTGACCTTCCCGGTCGAGCAACTGGCCGAGGGCGTGAACCGCCTGATTCAGCTGTTCGACAAGCACCGCTATGACGAAGCGATCATTTTCGGCCACGCCCTGGAAGGCAACCTGCACTTCGTTTTCACCCAAGGGTTCAACAGCGCCGAAGAGGTTGCCCGTTACCAGGCATTCATGGACGACGTGGCGCAACTGGTGGCCGTGGAGTTTGGCGGTTCGCTGAAAGCCGAGCACGGCACCGGGCGCAACATGGCGCCGTTCGTGGCGCTGGAGTGGGGCCACGACGCCTACCAACTGATGTGGCAGCTCAAGCGCCTGCTCGACCCCAACGGCATCCTCAACCCCGATGTGGTACTGAGTGACGACCCAGCCATTCACCTGAAAAACCTCAAGCCACTGCCCGCCGCCGACGAAATCGTCGACAAGTGCATCGAGTGCGGCTTCTGCGAACCCGTGTGCCCGTCCAAGGGCCTGACCCTCAGCCCACGCCAGCGTATCGTGATGTGGCGGGACATCCAGGCCAAGCAACGCGCCGGCGTCGACACCCGCGAGCTGATGCGCACCTACCAGTACCAAGGCATCGACACCTGCGCTGCCACCGGCCTGTGCGCCCAGCGCTGCCCGGTGGGCATCAACACCGGCGACCTGGTAAAAAAGCTGCGCAGCCAGGCTGCCGACCACGGCAACACCGCCAACTGGCTGGCCGAGCACTTCCCCACCGCACTGGGCGGCGCCCGCCTGACCCTGACCGCAGCCAACAGCGCGCGCAAGCTGCTCGGCGCCCCACGCCTGGGCCGCCTGAGTGCCACCCTGCGCAAAGCCAGCAACGGCCGCCTGCCGCAGTGGACGCCCGCCATGCCCCAACCGCTGCGCCCGGTCGCCTTCGGCCAGGCCAGCAACGACGCCCGCCCACGGGTGGTGTACCTGGCGGCTTGCGTGTCCAGGGTAATGGGCCCGGCCTATGCCGACCGCGAGCAAAGCCCGCTGCTGGACAAGACCCGCGCCCTGCTGGAAAAGGCCGGCTACCAGGTCGTGTTCCCCGACAACGCCGACAGCCTGTGCTGCGGCCAGCCGTTCGCGTCCAAGGGTTACCCCGAGCAGGCCGAACACAAGCGCCAGGAGCTGATCAACGCCCTGCTGCACGCCAGCCGCGGCGGCCTTGACCCGATCTACTGCGACACCAGCCCATGCACCCTGCGCCTGGTACAAGACCTGGGCGACACCCGGCTGGACCTGTACGACCCCGTGCGCTTCATTCGCACCCACCTGCTCGAACGCCTGGAGTTCACCCCCCAGGATGAGCCAGTGGCAGTGCACGTGACCTGCAGCACCCAGCACCTGGGCGAAAGCCAGGCCCTGATCGACCTGGCCCGGCGCTGCAGCAAGCAGGTAGTGATCCCGGAAGGCATTCATTGTTGCGGGTTCGCTGGCGACAAGGGCTTCACCACCCCCGAGCTCAACGCCCACTCGCTGCGCAGCCTGAAGGATGCGGTGCAGTACTGCAGCGAAGGCATTTCCACCAGCCGCACCTGCGAGATCGGCTTGAGCAGCCACAGCGGCATCGACTACCACGGCCTGGTCTACCTGGTGGACCGCGTCACCCGCCCCCGCAGCCTCTGAAGCCTGCGCGGTCCATTGTGGGAGATAACGCAGCCCAACGGGCTGCGCTGTCGCGAAGAGAACTCAATCCGCAAGCGCGACGCGCCCTGTGTGGGAGCGGGCGTGCCCGCGAAGAATCCAGCGCGGTAGCTGGCACCGGCTAAGCCGGTGTTCGCGGGCAAGCCCCCCTCTCGCAAACAACCCCACCCCCGGAGCACGAACAAGATTGAACCCTTACAAAACTGCCAAGGTCCATCCTTTAGGCCCACCTTCCCGAGGCCCCAGAGGAGACTCCCATGAAAGGTACCGCGCTTTCGGCCCTGTTCGCGGCCGCTACCCTGCTGGCTTCGCCGGTGTTCGCTGCTGACGACCTGTGCGCCATCAACCTGCAAAAAATCGACGACAGCATGGCCACCGCCGGCGCCACCTCCGAGGGCCTGGACAAAGCCTTGACCGAGCACGTCGACAAAGCCAAGGCTGCCCAGGCCTCGGGTGACACCAAGGAATGCATCGCCATCACCAGCAAAGTGCTGGAGCGCCTGGAAAAAACCGATAAAGGCAGCGGTACGGGCAGCGGCGGCGCCTAAGCCCTGCGCGGGCGACAGGACCAGCTGTCGACGTCGCCCGCACAATGGCGTATACTCCGGCTCACGTGCCGTAAGGTGCGTTAGCCAAGAGATAGTGTAGGGGCCGATTAGGATTCGACGCCGGTAGCGAAACTCTAGGTGCATGCCGAGTTGGTAACAGAACTCGTAAATCCACTGTTGCAACTTTTATAGTTGCCAATGACGAAACCTTCGGCGCGGAGTGCAAGCTGGCTGCGTAAGCAGTCCTCTTGACCCGTTGCTTCTGGTAGCTTCGGCTCCAGCAATCACTAGGGGATGCCTGTAAACCCGAACTGATTGTCATACAGAACAGGATCGTCGCGTAGCACGTTGTGGGCGAAGCGACTAAAACTTACACAACTCATCCAAAGCACCCTGCCCGTCGGGCGGCTGCGGATTAAATCAGTAGACACGGCTAAGCATGTAGTACCGACAGCGGAGTACTGGCGGACGGGGGTTCAAATCCCCCCGGCTCCACCAAATAATCCTTACAAATCAGGCACTTGGCGAATCGCGCAAGTGCCTTTTTTGTGTCTAGATGGGCCGTTTTGGCTGGGGAATGCCAGCTTTATGACAGCCCCACAACTGCTCGTAGAGTCATTTTTTGTGTGATGATGGGCATGACTGGTGTCGAGACCTCCAGGGGCTTGAGCGCGCACTCGAAGGCCTTGATGCATTGAAATCGAATAGATTGACAATCATAATTGGCGCCCTTTTCGTGGTTCATCCACAATTCGTCCACCGGTTATCCACAGCTAAGGGAGGGCGCGATGTCTACCTACACCGCTAGCAAAGCTCTCAACGAGCACTGGAACGGCTATTTGCCAGTTGATCCCGTCTACATTGCAAATCAGTACGGGATAGCCGTTTTTGCAGAAAAGGAACTGGATGACGTAGGTGCCAGTGGTGATTGCTACTACGACTCCAAAGGCCGACCTGTCATCCGGTACAACCCCTATGAGGCGCAAACCAGGCAGCGATTCACGATTGCCCATGAATTGGGTCATATCCTCTTGGGGCACATCAGGCCCGGCGAGCGGGCTCACCGAGACCCGAAGAGGAGCTATGACTCTTTTTACGAGCGTCCCATGGAGCGGCAAGCGAACGATTTTGCTGCACAGCTATTGATGCCTGAAACGGTCGTACGGATGGCCGCGAAACAAAACCCTAACCTTCGCGAACTGGCGTATGAATTCAACGTATCGATGGATGCGATCGGCTATAGAACACAAAACCTAGGAGTATCTATCTGGTGACCAATGGATCTGGTGAAAACGCAGCAGAAAAGGATGTTGATGAGTACGCTAAGGCGGGCCAACCTCAACAAATAAACGGCCAAGGTGGTGGCAAAGATGACCGGCCAGACGATAAGAATTGGCTTGCTATGGCGTCTTCGATCCAACACCTGAAGGAAGCGGTGGTGATCCTATCCGCTGCCGGTGTTTTGGTCTGGCTGCTGATAGTCCTTACGAGCCTCATGAACTCCATAATATCCTTGTTCCAAGAGGCTGTTCGGCTGCATTCAGCTCCCGTTACGGTAGTCAAGACAATGGATTGGCATGTTTTGGGGCTCGGGGTATCACTGATCATCGGGGTTTCCGCTATTTCCATTATCTTGCTGAAAAGTGTATTTGGCGGCGGAAAGCAAACACCGGATGGGCTAAAACTTTCGGATCTGCCTGTAGGTGAGTTCCTAGAGTCTTTGAAAAGCTGGTTCAAAAAATAGCATTATCTCCCAATGGTTTACCTCAGATAGAGCAATGCGTAATTCAATTCTATCTGAGGTCTTGAACAAGCCTGGCTGGTCACTCTGCGCTGGTTCTCACCATCACCTCCAGGCTGTCGGTCTTGCGCAGGCTGGCAGCGTCTTAGTGAAGCGGCGGCAAGGCCTTGCCACGAAGCTTGGAAATCGACCGCAATTGGTAGTCGGAAACCACCTGAAAGAGCGACTCCGCCAATAAGCGCAACCGCTCGACCTCTTCCGCCGGCGCGCCCCGGTCCTGGGCCAAGTGATACTCGCGCATGGCGTCAATGGCCTGCTGAATCAGCGGCTCGCCGGCCTCGACCATCCCTATGAAGGTGCGCTTGTCCACTGTCCTGCTCCGATCACTTGATCAGCACATTATAGGATGCTTCGCATGCGAGCCCCGCTATTCGGGCTTGGTCATAAGCTTTCGCCAATTCTCCCGCTCGAGCATCAGCCCGTGTGAGCAGGTCGGAGAGCACCATGGCGGCGCGGGTGGCTGCCTTGCCTCGGGCGATAGCACCGGTATCCGGGCCGGGGCAACTGACGGAGGCTGCGAGCTGGGCGGCGTCGTGCTGCAGCCGCTGGCCAGCAACATCGGCGCCAGCAGCCCCAGCGTCAGCCACCTGGTGTTGTTCGTGTGCATGGGCTCTCGCCTCCTCCTGCGCCTGGGCGCGTCGTTGTTCTTCCGCGCGGGCATCGCGCTGTCCCAACGCCTCGGCCAGCCGATCGCTGCTATCACGCTGCGCCGATGTGGCAAGCGCCTGACTGCGCTCCACCGACCGGCCATGCTGGTATATGCCCCAGTATGAAGCCAGCACCAGGGCCAATAGGCCCAGCCGCCCAGGCCAGGTCATACCAGCGCCCTTCGCACGCCCTCGTCAATGATCGCTTGGGGATACGGGTTGCCGCCGTTCTCATGGATGATGATGCTGAGCACCATCCCGCGCAGCGTGACCGGGTCCTTGATGCTGATCGGGTCGGTCGGCTTCACACCCAGGCGCCTGGCCACGGCCGAGGCGTAGGCCTGGGTGTCGTTCTCGTTGCTGGGCGCCCAGCGATTAATGGTTTCGAGCACCGTATCGATGCCCTTCCCGCCCACACCAGGCATGCCGTCTTTACCGCGGTAGTTAATCAGCAGCTTGCCCAGGGCGCGGATGCCATTTTCTGGATGGTCGAATCGCGCGAATCGCGGCTTGGCTACTCCCTCCTCCAGCCCTAGCTGGCCCTGCCATGCGTTGCGCGGGTTGTAATCGATGTTGCCGGGGTTCCGGTTGCGGACGCCGCGGGGTGTACTCATGGGTTTTCTCCAGACAAAAAGAAGCCCGCGCTGGGCGGGCTTGGTTGAAAAAATGGATGATCGTCAGGCGGTAGGCGCCTCAGGCTCCGGTGCTGGCTCTGCCGGATCCTTCGCGGTGACAGTTACCTTGGCGCTGTAGTCCTTGAGCACCTGGGCAGTGAATACCTGTGCAGTCGGAAAAAGGTTCAGGATCGCGCGGGCGCGGGTGTCCGCCTCGGCTTGGGTGGCGTAGCGTGTGTTGTTCTCGGCGTCGTAGGCGTTGCTGAGGTTGATGGCGATATAGGGCATGGTTTTCTCCAGACAAAAAGAAGCCCGCTCGATGGCGGGCATTGGTTAGTTGGCTTGGGTTCAAGCCTTGGGGTATTGCTGCTTGATCTGCTGCAGGGTCGAGAAAAACGGTTCTGCTTTGGGCATATGCCCTTGATTCATGGCATGCCACAGCATGTCCAGTTGTTCCTCCACCGGCGGATACTCGGCCGCACGGCGCTTGGCGTGGTCGCACTTATGCTGAATTTTCAAAGGTGAACTCCTGATCGCGGTAGGGCCAAAGGATGACCGTGACGTGGTAGGTGCCCGGCGCCGAGAACTCCAGCTCGATGTCACTGCCGTCAGCGATGTAGGTTTCGTTCTCGATGTTGACGGCGGCACCTTCGTGGACCCCCTTCAACCAGTGCCCTTGGAGTGCCGCCCCCATCCGGGGGCGCTCCTTGAGCATTTGCCCCATTACAAAGTGGTCAGCAATCCGTGCCGGGGTGGGCACTTGGATAAAGGGCCGGTCGGTGTTGAGCCTGATGATTTTCTTCCCGTGTTCGGGCGGACAGCTGACGGCAAACACGATCCGGCCATCAGTCTCATAGGCTGCATAGTGTTCAATGCTGCTCATCGCTTGGTTCCCATTGCATACAGGGTGTGGTTCTGAACGCCTACCCCCGAGTTCTCTCCCCACCACTTCACAGTGATGACGAAGTAACCCGGGCCCACGCCGATCGATCCCATCAGGTTAGGAAAACCATCCGCCCAGTCGCCGCCACCTTGAGCGATCACCAGGCCGTTGATATCCATTTGGAACATGTACTTGCGAATACCGCTGCCAAATCCTTGGTAGCCGCTGTATTGCGCAGTGATGAACCCTGCTTCATCCATTTGCACGCCGACGGCGATCAGGTTTTGC
Organism: Pseudomonas sp. UBA6699; assembly: GCF_002454615.1. Taxonomy (NCBI): domain Bacteria; kingdom Pseudomonadati; phylum Pseudomonadota; class Gammaproteobacteria; order Pseudomonadales; family Pseudomonadaceae; genus Pseudomonas; species Pseudomonas sp. UBA6699. The sequence continues at coordinate 57,853 of NZ_DKJF01000058.1, read as the reverse complement.
CACTGACCTACACCGACGCCGAGCACATTCCCGGGGCTATTAGCCGATACCGGCACCGTGACGGCGTTGCCACGGATGCGCAGCGTGTCAATTTCGGCCACCCCGATCTTGGCGGCCGTGATGGCACCGTCTGCGATCTTCGCGTTGCCAATACTGGCGCTCCGAATGTACGCGTCAGCAATAAATGTCTGACCACCCACGACAGAGAACGGTGACGAGAGCCCACCGCCATTCGCATTCAGCAAAATGAACTGGTCGGAATAGACAGCAAAAGCGGACTGAACAACGCCGTTTTGTTCGTTGATTCCGATGCCAAATCCTGCGAAATGATGAACACCGTACTGGTTATTAACCTGCACCCGCAGGGTGTACTGGGCGTTAAGCATTCCCTTCATGTTCGCCTGAGCCGTCGCAACCTGCTGCACAGCCGCATTGGTCGTGCCCAGCGACGCCTGGGTGGTCTGGATTTGCTTGCTCAGCGCCCCATCCCCATCAACCCGGGCTTTGGCTTCGTTCTGAATCGCCGCGTTGGCATCGCCTACGGCGGTGTACAACCCGTCGATACGCAATGTCTCTGCCGTCAGCTTGCTGCCCTGCTGTGTGACAGTGCTTTCAACTGACGACAGTGCACGGCTCGATGCGGCCGGGGCCACACGGCCCACGACAATCCAGTCAACGTCAAACACATCCCCGCTCACCGCCCCAAGATCCAGACGCAAGCGACTGATGGTGCTATCTACCCAGTCCGTGCCACCACTGTTCAGGTTTTCCATGTCCCATTCCACGATCGCCGAATCACCGATCGCCAAGCCTGGGTTAGGCAAGGTGGAATAGATGGTGGAGGAAAACCCGTGACCTGGGGTGGCGTAATAAAGCGTTCCACGCCAGCCGCTACCGCCCCTTCGGGTGATGCGCGCCCTGACCCTGGTGAACAGCGCGCCAGTAAGGCCAATAGCAGCCGCAGCGCTCTGCAGTTGAGGGTTGCTTGCAGTGGCTGTGACCTTCAAGAACCCGGTTCCAGCTACTGCAGTAGCGTTCGCGCCATACCATCCCTCAGCACCATTATCGAACTGCCAGGTGCACCCAGGCGCAGGGTCCAGGCCAACCGAGGCATCGGCCGCTTTCTGTACAGCAGCAACCGAGTTTCGCAAATCAAGGATGCTGCTCGACTGAGAAGCCAGGCCGCCTTCATTGCTAGTGACCCGCTGCGTCAGCGCATCGACCGACGAGGCGGAGGCCTTGGTCGCAACCTGAGTAAGCGCCGACTGTGCCGCCGCCGCCGCATCGGTAGCCGCTTTGTCGGTCACCGCCACCCAGGCGCTGCCGCTCCAGCGTTTGGGGGTGTTGGCGTTGCCGGTGGTGTCGATCCACAGGTTTTGGGGCAAACGGTCAGCCACGGCCGGGGCGGCCGCCTGGATGATCACCTTCCCTTTGCCACCTGCCAGCGTGTTCGCCGCATCAGCTGCCTGCTGCGCTGTGGTCACGTTGCCATTGGTCGTGGTGAGATTGTTTTCCAAACTGGTGGTCCGGCTCCCCACACTCGACAGCGTGCCAGCCTGCTGCGAGACCGCCGAACTGAGCGACTCAACAGCAGCGGAGGTCGCCGCTTGCTGGGCGCTGGCGACCTGACCGTTATCCCTCCAGCCCGTGACGCGGGTGCCCTCTTCGATCTGGTAGCGATCCGCCTCAATGTAGCCACCGCTGACTGATGCGCCGCCATACACCACAAATGCCGCGAACAGCTTGGTGGTGGTGGGGCCAGGGGTGAAGGTCACCGACAGACGCACCCAGGACTCACTTGCATCAGTCCTTGCCGCCCCCCAGCTCTCGGTCCCTGCTCCTGCCTCATTGGTCCCGTACACCCCGGGAAGAACCCGCAAGCCAGGGGTGCCCCGAAGGTACACGGATGCTGTGTAGGTCTTTCCGGGGACCGGCTTGAACCGTCCGGCCGACTTCACATAGGCCCGAGCCCAGGTTGCTGGGGACAGGCCTGACACATCCAGGCGCTGGGCCACACCAGAAGCCAAGGTAGATTGCACCAACGTAGGCGTGCGAATACCGCTCCCTGTCCCGTCGTGCCACCACCCGTCGGCCATCCCTGGGGTGCCGGGGTCCGCTCGCTCAAAGGACGGGTTGAAAACCAGATTCTCCCCGCCGACATCGCCTATGTTGTTATTCAGCTCAGTGAGCTGATTGGAAGCACTGGTCAGTCCCTGCTCGGTCTGGGTGATCCGCGTCCCTAACGCCGACGTCGCAGCGGCGCCGGCATCCAGCTGGGCCTGCTCGGTCACATCTTCAATGTCGAAGAAATCAAAGATGGCCTGCCCGCCCATGTTGTCGTAACCCGCGATGAGCATTGGCGAGAACCAGGCCGTGCCCTCCTTCAATCGCTTCGGGTCGGCCAGCGTACCCGCGCCGGCTCCGCCACCTTCGCTGCCGGTGGTATGGCCTTTGACATACACCTCGGCGATCAGCCACTCGCCTTGAGGAATCTTCCGGTTCGACAGCACCACATAGTGCGAGGAGCCCACGCTGTTCACGCCACTTGTTGCGATCCGGGTAACGCCGTCCTCGGCAAAGCAGTCAACGCCGGCATACGTACCTGGCGACCCGGCGCCCATCAGGACTTGCTGCACGCGAACGGTCAGCTTGTAGAGCCGCGAAGGGTCAAACCTGATCTTGCGCGTGGACGCGCCCCACCAAGCTCTGTTGGAGGCTCCGCCATTCAGGATCAAGGCAGCGCCCCGACTGATGCCGGCAGGTGCGCCGTACGAGGCAGTGGCACCGGCGCCGCTGTTGGTCGACACCCACTGGTCCATGGACATGTCCGAGAACACGCTTTGATAGACCTTGGTGGGCGAGTTGTCCAGAGCGCGGCCGATGGTGCTGCCCAGCGACACCACGTTGCTGCTGGTGGCAGTCAGGTCTCGTCCTTGCTGATCCACCTTGCTGTTCAGCGACTGCAGCGCACTGGCGTCGGCCTTCTTGGCCACCTCGGACAGGGCATTCGCCGCTGCGGCTGCGGCGTCGACGGCGACTTTATCGGTCACCGGCAGCCAACCCGACGTAGTCCAGCGTTTCGGGGTGTTGGCTCCGTTTGTTATGTCAATCCAAAGGTTCTGCGCAAGCTGGTCAGCGGCCGCTGGCGTCTCCCTTTGGACGATGACCTTACCCTTGCTGCCGGCCAGGTTGGACGCGGCCTGCGCCGCATTCTGCGCATTCGTCACGTTCTGATTGGTGGTGGTCAGGCTGTTTTCCAGCTGTACAGCTTGATTGCTGACCGAGGTTAGCCCTTGCTCGTTCTTCTCGACTCGAACGGCCAGCGCGTTGGTCGCCGTGGCGCCGGCATCGATCTGAGCCTGCTCGGTGACGTCTTCAATCAAGAAGTAGTCAACCGCCAACTCACCGCCGATGTTGTTGTAACCGGCAACCAGCATCGGTGAAATCCAGGCAATCCCAGTCTTCAACCGCTTGGGATCGGCAACGGTACCGGCACCTGCCCCACCCCCTTCACTGCCAACGGTGTAGCCTTTGACATGGGTGGTGAACTCCATCCATTCACCAATCGGGTGCGATCTGCCAGCAGTGATCACATAGTGCGAAGAGTCCTTGGTGTTGGCACCACTGGAGTTGATCCGGGTTACGCCGTCTTCGGCAAATCCGTCCACCCCGGCATAGGTGATTGGATTGCCCTTGCCGGCGGTTAACTGCTTGAACCGAATGGACAGCTTGTACAGCCGCGTCGGGTCAAACCTGATTTTGCGGGTCGAAGCGCCCCACCAGGTGGAATTGCCAGCGCCACCGCTGACCTTGATGGTTGCCCCGCTGGTGTTGCCTTCCTCATTGGAGAATACGGTGCTGGCCGTAGGGCCGCCGAACAGGTTCGCCCACTGGTCCACCGCCATGTCCGAGAACACGCTCTGATAGACCTTGGTCGGCGAATTGTCCTGGCTGGCCAGCAGCTTGGCATTGAGGTCGGTCAGCGACTTGCCCTGGGCCGATTGGGTCTGCCCCTGCTGCTTCACATCATTGCTCAAGGCCTGCACCGCAGCAGCTTCGGCCTTCTTGCTTACGGTGTCCGTGAGCGACACCAGCGCCTGGCTCTGCGACGACAGCTGCTGATCCTGCGCGGCGTCCTTCTGCTCGGTCGCTGTGACGCGGTTGGTCACCTGCTCCAAGGATTGAGAGCTGGCCTTGCCGTCGATGCTGGTCTGCATCCCGTCGAGGCGGGTCGCATGGGAAGACAGCTTGCCTTCTGCATCGCTGACGCGGGTAGTCAGGCCGCTCACAACACTCGCATCGGCCTTCTGCGCAACCTGATTGAGCGCCGACTGAGCGGCAGCCGCGGCATCGGTGGCCACCTTGTCGCTGACCGCCACCCAGGTGCTGCCGTTCCAGCGTTTGGGGGTGTTGGCGTTGCCAGTGGTGTCGATCCACAGGTTTTGGGGCAAACGGTCAGCCACGGCCGGGGCGGTCGACTGATACAGCACCTTGCCCTTGGCACCGGCCGCGTCGGACGCCGCTTGTGCCGCCTGCTGCGCCGTAGCGACGTTGCCGTTGGTAGTGGTCAGGCTGTTTTCCAGTGAGGTGGTCTTGCTCGACACGCTGGCCAGGTCGGCGCCCTGTTGGATCACCTTGGCGGACATCACATCGACAGCGGCCGCTGTGGCCGCTTGGTTACCGGCCTCGACCTGTCCATTGTCGCGCCAACCACTTGCTTGCGAACCCTCCTCCAGCTGGTACTGGTCCACTTCGATAAACCCGGCCGTGACGCCGGCCCCGCCATAGACAATCGCCGCTGGCCATACGTCGACGGTCTTATCGGTGGCGGTGAAGGTTACCGATACCCGCTGCCATGTCTCGGCCGCGTCGACTCGGTTGCCTGGCCATGAAACGCTGTTGGCCCCGGCCGCATCTCGGCTGTACACCTGCGCCAAAATCCGCAGCCCTGCAGTGCCCCGCATGTACACAGAAGCGGTGTAAACGGCGCCCGGCCGCACTTTGATCGCTTTGAGCGATGCGCGCAGGTAAACCCGGGCCCAACCGTTGGTGGGAATGTCGGTGACATCAAGGCGTTGCGCGACCCCTGCCGCAAGCGTCGAGGGAACCAAACTCGGGGTTCGGCTGCCGACGTTGCTTGAGCTGTCGTACCACCAGTACTGGGCCATCCCGTTGTTATCGGTTTGGCGCTCGAACGATGGGTTGTAGACCAGATTTTCCCCGCCCAGCGTCGGCAGCGCAGCATTGATGCTGACCAGTGCCTGGCCCTGCGCGGTGAGGTCTTGCCCCTGCTGGTTGACCAGGTTACTCAGGGTCTGCACGGTCGAGACTTCGGCCTTCTTGGCCACGCTGTCGGTGAGCGAGACGATGGCAGAACTCTGAGAGCTGATCTGCTGGTCTTGTGCGGCGTTCTTACCTTCGGTCGCGGTGACCCGGCTGGTGACCTGCTGCAGGGCGGCCGAGGTCGCCTTGCCGTCCAGGCTGGTCTGCATGCCATCCAGCCGCTGACCTTCGGCCACCAGCTTGCCCTCGGCATCCGAGACGCGCAGGGTCAGGTTGTTCACCACCGTGGCGTCAGCCTTGGTCTGGGCCAGCGCCAAAGCGCTCGCGGCCGCCGCCGCCGCATCCGTAGCAGCCTTGTCCGTGACCGCCACCCAGGCGCTGCCACTCCAGCGTTTCGGCGTGTTGGCGTTGCCCGTGGTATCGATCCAGAGATTCTGGGCCAGCCGATCGGCAGCGGCCGGGGCCGCCGCCTGGATGATCACCTTGCCCTTGCCACCTGCCAGCGTGTTTGCCGCTTCAGCTGCCTGCTGCGCGGTGGTCACGTTCTGGTTGGTGGAGGTCAGGCTGGCCTGCAGGCCGTTGAGCTGTGTGGCCTGCGCGGTCGTCTTGCCGTCCAGCGTGGTCACGTCGGTTTCGACCTTGGACACACGCGCAGCGGTACCGGCCGCCGTGACGATAGCCTGGCCAACATCCGTCCAGTAGGTAGCGTTCGGCGGCGGGTTGTTCTTCGGTACCGCCTTCAACGCCTGATACAGCTTGCCGTCGGCGCCCAGTGTGCCCTGGTTAATGCTGTAGGCCTTGTCCTTGTTGTACGGCAGCGAGCCGGCCAGAACAGACACGCTGTTGATCTGTTGCTGCAGGTCTGCCTTGGCGGCATCAACCTCCTGATCAACCGCGGCAATCTGTTGCTGGAGCGCGATTTTGGCGGCTTCGACATCCTGGTCTACCGCATTGATCTGCTGCTGCAACTCATCCCGCGCCACCGTCACCGACTCGTTGACCGACTGGATTGATGAATTGACCTCGGCAATCTGCTCGTTGAGCTCGTTGCGCACCTCACCAACGCGTTCATTAACCGAGCCGGGTCCATTCATGTCGACCAGGTCGATGCGTTCGGTCAGCTCCTTGCCCAACTCGCTCTCGGTGATCCTGCCCGCAATGACTTCCAGCATCTGGGTTGGATCACTGGATGTTGCAGCGGGCACAAATAGGAAATCACTCTTCCCGTACGCATTCGCCGACCGCACGTAGTAGAAGTACTCCTTGGCGAATGCCAGTCCAGTGTGGGTGAAGGTCAACCCTTGCCCCAAGTACACGGCGTCCGCGATCGGTGCCAAAGGGTTGGTGGTATAGAAGTATTCATAGGTACCGCCATTAAGGCTGCTCTGCCGGTTGGCTGGCACCAGCGTGATGGTGTCCACCGACGCGTAGAAGGCGCAGCTCTCGGGCACCGGCGGACCACCCACGTTGACATTGATGGTCGCCTCGCCCGAACGTGTGCCAGGGCCAAAGGCAATGACGCTCATGGTGTAGACACCCGACGTCAGGCCATTGATGTTGCAGCTGGCGGCTTCACCGCCGACCTTAAGGGACTGCACGACCTCAGTGCCCTTGCGGATCGTCACGGTGTAGCTCAGCACCGTCTGCAGCGGTGGCGTCCAGCTGAGTACGCCCTGAATGACCTCGGCCACGCCGCTCGGCGCCCAGGCCAAACCGGTGACAGCGGCCAGGCCGCCGACCGGCAGGTTGATAAACCCCAGCGGGTCGTAGGGCTGGCCCACAGCATCATCAAAGATGGCTTGCTCATACGGCTTGAGGGTCACCTTGCATGCATCAGCCGCCCCCATGGTCCATTCGGTGACCATGAACTCGCCAAGAATGTTCAGCGATGGCAGATCGACTTTGACTGCGCGCCCCGGACGGCAGTTGTAACCATTGAAGTTCAGCGGCACGGAGAGGGAGCCACCCGAGCGACGGCGGCGAAGGCTGATGTTTGCAAGCCGCTGCGCCAGGTAAGCATCTGTCACATAGGCAAACGACTGCGACTCAGCGAGCTCACCACCGTCTTTGGTGATCCAGTCCTGTATCGCGACCTCCGGGTAGTCGGTCTCTGCCCAGGCTTGGGCCGGGTCAACAAAAGTCCCGCGCATGGTGTTAATGGCATCGCTGTTGCTGACCTCGGTCGTACCCTCGACGGTACCGATCACCATGTCTTCGTTCACGGTGAAGTCGGCCGGCCCGTAGTAGGCGCCAACTTGGAGTGACCACCGGCCACCTACCCTGATCAGCGTCCCGGCACATGCCGACAGCAGGTTGTCCAGGACGGTGTTTCGCTTCTCATCGGCGCCAATGACCGCGCCAGCGAAGTAGCGAGGCGAAATTTTACCATCCGGGCCAAACACGGGCTCATCACAGACGTTGGCAGAGCTGGCGAAAGAATCGAATATGATTTCGTCGTCAGGAATCGCACAACGGTTGCGCAGATACCATAGGATCAGCAGCGCGGTGTTGGCCGAATAGCCCACTGCCCCGTTGCGTGGGTCATACACGTCGCTGCGCCCGCTCACCACGAAGCGCACATCAGGAATACCGGACGGGAACTTCTCTGCGTCATATTTGAACGACAGACGCACAAACGAAAGCCCGCGGCCGATCTGCTCCTGGCGCCAGTCTGGGCATTTGCTCAGCAGGAAAGCATTTACCTGGGCCGGATTGATGATGACTTCGGAGGTGGCATTCTCGCCCAGATCGGACAGCGGCCGCTCGTCCACGTAGATTTCGTCGACGCCTGCGATGGCGCCTTCGGAGAGGACGTAGACGATATGCAGCCACTCCCCACCGGTCTGGTCACCTGGTTCTTCCTGAACCCAAGCAAGCACACCGCCCGTGCTGGCCCGGCCGAGAATGAAGCGCACCGGTGCCTTGGACGAGCGTACGGTCTGGGAGCTGGGCTCAGAGCTGCTGGCACCTGAAGTCTTAGCAGCGCCGGTTAGGCCTGCAAAGATGCCCTGTACACCACCGAACACATCCTTGAACGCGCCCACTGGGTCGTAGAGCGCCTTGATGGGCGCAGTGACCAGCTTCACGACTGATTTGATTGAGCTTCCCACTATTCAACTCTCCAGGCCAACAACGGCTCACAGTCCACGGCAGCAGCACCGGCTTCAGTGGCCGCCCAATAGCGACCACTCCACAGAACCGCCACGCACTTCCCCGACTCGTTCTCGAAACTGACGATGTCGCCGCGCTGGGCGAATCGCACATCGACCCTTTCGAAGTAAGTGTCGAGCACTGCCTCGACTGAGCCATGCGTCGAAGCAATCACGCGCTTGGCGCCAATCTCGGTGGTGTACCGCCCCCGGTATTCCTGAGCCGGATCGACACCGCAAATCGCGGCCGCGCAGTCCGCGACAAACAGGCAGCAGTCAAATTCGCCCCACAAAAAAGGCCGCTCGATGGCGGCCTGGATGGTGTCGTGTAGCCTCGTGGGCCAGTCTCGATAGCGCATGACAGTTACTCGTAGGTGAAGGACGGTGCATCTTTCTTGGCACCCCAGAAAATCGGCCATTCGGCCATCTGCGCGACGGCGTAGAAAAAGCGGTCACCATCATGGCGTGCACGGTGGTTCTCATCGGTCCAGCGCTCTGTGCCAATCCGGTTCCACTCGGCCATCCGATCAATGATGGTGACCGTGATCGAGCTGTCGCCCGTCGAGCCGCCGTAGGAAAGCTTGGCGGCGTCCATTCGGCCACTGAAGAGAATGTCGGCGGCGTAGTTCCCGGCTTCGTCGTACACAACGAACATCAAGCGGGCGGACCGGCCTCGACACCCGGCAACCGATGTCTGGGAAAGGATGTAGCTGTCCAGGCCATTCAGCCTCAGATCGATCGAGAGGGAGGAGCCTGATTCAGCGCTTTCACTGGCTGCGCCCACCTCTCCAAAAGTGCCCACGCCGTCATAGGCGTAGCCGTTGATGATCAGTTGGCCGGTACCTGTGTGCGCCCTGACCATGCCGTCCGCGAAATCCAGCTCGCAAGCGAACACCGGCGTGAAGTTGCCGGCAGCAATGATGCTCAGCACTGACGGGGAAAATGGGAAAACGGCAGCCATTAGAAGGCCTCCCGACATTCGATGGAAAGTTCGGACACCACCGGCCGGACCGACAACGTGTAGCTGTCCTCGGTGAGTCGCATGATCGAGTACGGATTTTGATACTCAACAGCAGCGCCAGCAGGCACAGCCGAGCGCAGTCGCCGATTGAGTGGCAACACGGCCGTGCCGCCAGCGGTGGCAACCACATCCTCGACCACCTCATGCATCACCCCGGCGACGGTAATGAAATCCCCCTGGCTAAATACCCGTCGACCACCCTCCAAGCCGGTCAGCGTGATAGTGGACGCCATAGCAGCCCCAGTCTGTACGACCGGTGCCCCGACGTTATCGGTACGCCGGCGTGTAAACGCGGGCAATTTGAACGTGCCGAAGCGCCCCTGCAGGCGCCCCAAGAACGCGGTCACTACCCGCTCACGATCTCGTGTCAACTGGGGTAGCGACAATGAGCACTTCCAGTAAGACCCGGGATATCCCACGATTTGCTGGCTGTTGTTCAGTGAGGAGGTAAAATCGCGGTTGTTGTAGACCATGCCCCAGCTCATCTGCGCCGGGCACACCTCGGCGGGCCATTCGATCGCCATATTCACACCTTAAATTTTCTTGCGAATGGTCTGCATGATCTGGCCATTCCGATTAACGTCCTGGAGGATCGCGGTCATGGTCTGTCGCATACCTTGCTGAACCATGGCTACCGTCTGGGCGCTCACATCGCTACCAATGTTGAAGACCTGCTGAATGTTGGCGCTGCCACCGCCATCCGCCGAGCTGGAGGCAACTTGTGGCGGTAAGTCCCAGCTATCACCAGCAGAGCGCAGATCACCCATCGGCGTGGCCTTACCTTTACGTAGGGCCTCCACTGCAGACACCCCACCAAATCGCTTGATGTCGGCTTGGCTCCAAACAACCTCACCCTTGTGAACGACACCGGCCGGCTCATTGACTCCTCCTGCACCGGTGTACCCTCCCCCCGAAAAACCTTTAATCAGTGCAAAGGCCGCCAGCAACGCAGTACCGCCGACAATCGCGGCCGCACCGAACGAACCGACAGAAGCAACCAATGCCGCAGGAAGCCAAGCCGCCATGGTGGTGCCTGCCGCCGCTACCTGGGCCGATGCGACAGTAGCGGTTGCAGTGAGCGAAGAAGCTGTAGACGCCGCGTCAGTGGCCAGCTTTGCAGTGGTTTTAGTGGCCTCGCCGGCCACGGTAGCTGTGGTTTCGGCTGTAATACCTGCCATTTTCAACGCCTGCACTACAATCCACTTCGCAGCAATGTCGGTCAGCGCGCCAAGAACAGAATTGGCCATGGTTGCCGCCAGGTTGCCAAAGGCATCCCCGACGCTCTCCGTGCCCTTGATGATTCCTTGAAGACTGTCCGATATCGACGACGTGGCATCACCTAGTATCGACTCAGTGGCTGCCCCGGCCTGCTCGCTGAAGTCGGCGGCGATATCAACGTAGTTCTGCCATGCATCCGAAACACCTGCGAGCCAGTCGCCCTGCATCTCGTCCTGTTGCTCGTAGAAGTTGCGCTGATGCTCAAGCCGAAGCTTCAGGGCCTTATCGAGTGCGCCGGTCTCTTTCTGGTAGTTCACTTCCGCATCAGGGTCTTCTGCAAGAAGCGCCTCTTTGTACTCCTTGTACATTTCTCGGCGCTGCTTGTTGTAGTCCTGCTCGATGGCGAGCAACGCCCGGAACCGCTCCCGCGACTTGTCGCCCTGGCCAGCACCAGCAAGCTCCATGTCCAGACCTTCCTTGGCAGTTCGGTTGTCCTCATCGAGGTTGACCTGCAAGGCAGCGAGCTTCTTGGCATCCTGGTCGGCCTTGAGTAGCGCTTTCTTGGCGTCCAACTCAGTCGCCAGCCCCTCAAGCCTATTACCTTGCGCCTCCGAAAGCCCCTTGAGCTTTCCTTGCTCAAGCTCAAAGGCGAGCTTGTCGACCTCAGTGGCATTCTTGCGCTTGTCGGTCGAGGTGTTGATCAGGGCAATCTGGCGCTTGTAGCCTTCCTCGGCCGTGTCGAACTGGCTTTGGAGTTTCTTGGCGGCGGTTTCAGCTGCTTTGGCGGCTTGCTGTTGCGCGGGAGTGAGGGCAGTGAACGTGCCGTCCTGACCCTTTTGCATCTTCTCCCACAGATCAGCTAGTTCTTTAATTTGGTTGGTAGCCCCAGTGGGCTTCTCATTAAACGAGTCCATGAGGTTGCCATAGCCAATGGCAAGCCCGTCCATCTTAGCCGTTGCGCCACTGAGCGTCTTACCCATGGCATCAACGTTCTTGAAGGCGTTATAGATCCTGACCGGCGGCAAGAATCGCTCGTACCACTTGGCGTCCTCTCCGCCGACCATGGCGTTATCAAGATCGGAAAGGGTCTTCAGCCCAATACTCAATAGATGGATTCCCGCCACAGTTCCCACGGCAAACTTACCTAATGCGCGAAGGCTCGCTGCCAAATCGTCAGATACCTGCTTGGCTAAAACTCCATTTATGGTCGTATCACTAAGCCTGGTAGCAAAATTAGCAAGCGTCGGTAGCATCGCGCTTGTTATCTGATTTCCAAGCCCGCTAATAGATTGCTCAACCAACCAGTTGGCGGATTTTAACTCCTGAGCTGCGCGGATCGTCTTATCATCCATGATCGCGCCAGCCGCCTCAGCGGCATCACCAAAGCGCTTGAATCCTTCTGCGTTATTCCGCAAGAGAGGCAAGAGCACAGTAGCATCGTTGGCGATAGCCTCCATGTAGAACGTCATATCTGACTGACTGACCTTCGCCTTCTCCAGGCTGGACACGTAAAGCCCTAGAGCTTGGCTTCCGCTGAGGTTACGGAACTGATCGGCAGTGACGCCCACTTTGGGGGCTATCTGATCGAAGAAGTCCTTCATCGCGCCGCCGCCGGTGTTCAGAAAATCACCGACCTTGTCATTCACATCTTTCAGGATGTCCGCGAGTTTATCTTGCTCTACACCAACGGTCTTTGCTCCAGTCGCTAACTTTTGAAAGTCGGCAGTGCTCACGTTTGCTACCGAGGCTAGCTTGGCTACCTCTGTGGCTGAATTTATAGCTGACACCGTCATTGCGGTGATTGCAGTGATTCCGGTCGCCAGTCCGGCACCAATGGCTGTACCTACGGCCTTGGCACTTTTCTCTACCTGCTTTCTCCACTTCTCCGAGCTGCGTTCGGCTTTATCCATGCCTGCGATGAATCCGCCTACACGGGCAATAACATCAAGAGTCAAAGTACCGAGAGATCTTGACGCCATTATATTCTCCAGAAATTAAAAACCCGCCATCAGGCGGGTTTTGCTTCACTTTAGTATTCGAGACTTCTCTCTATCAAACTCTTCTGAGGTTAAAGCCCCACTGCTTCGCAGCGCTGAGATTCTTTCTAGCTCTTCGTACCTGGAAACTTTGCCCGGCGCATCACTCTGGGCAAGCGGGAGTGGCTTGCTTATGAATGCCCATACCAGACAGATAACCCATACAACTCCAGTCCATCCCAAGAGTAGATTCAACATGAAAATCGCAGTGTAATTCTCATGATGCCGATGAAAGGCAATCATCATGGGGATAAAGTACAAAACAAACGATACAGCCAGAATCAAGATGTAAGTGCCGGTAATAAATTCCATGGCCAGTCCCTTGGGAGAAAGCTGCCAATCTACCACCCTGCCGCCGAATAACGAAAAAAGCTACGTCCAGGAAGCTATCGCTTCCTGCAGAGAAATCGACCTGTCATCCTGGTCATGCGGCGTGAAGTCCTGGATTGTGTAGGGCTCTGGCCGCGTTTTCGGATCTCGCGTCCGGTTGGCCAACATCGTGGCCACCATGGCTACCGAGCGCTCAACCCGCATACCAAGATGCAGAGAGCCGCGGCGTTGCCTGAACTTCACCCAAGACCTGAATTCGCGGAGGCTCAGGTTTTCTTGCGCCTGCGCGATGGTGCAGCCGCCGATGCCGCAGAGGACGAGTTCGTGCCAGATTTCATCAAGCTCGTCGAGTTCGGCGTCTTTCCCAGATCGTTCACCTCATGGATCGCGCAAAGCAGTGCGACCGTTAAGGCGCCGTCGAGAGAGCCGAGGCGCTTGGTGCTTTCCGGGTCCGCTTCCAGCTCGACCGGATCAAGTGGGCCATGAGTGATGTCCATCGGGCTGCTGAACACGGGGTTCCCATGTTCATCGCAGATCGATGCGGCGATCTTTCCGGCAATGCTGTCCGTCTTGCCGCCGAACGCGAGTACATCACTGACCGCAGTCTGGTAACCCAGCGGGCGCACGAACACTGTAGCGGTGAGGTCAGTATCGTTCTGACGCCACTTGATCTCCTTTTCAACTGGGCGCCCAGTGAACGAACCGGCGCCCTTGAGCGCTTCAAGTGTCAGTTTCATGGATTCTCCTTGACTACCCAGTTGAGTTTGCCCGAACGCTGAATGGTGGCAGCGGTGCTCACCGAGGCGTTGCTGGCGAAGTCGAACGGGAAGTCCGCGACGTAGCCGGCGAACAAGCACCAAGTGCGAGTTTTCGGCAGTACGAAGTCATCCCCGTCAGCATCGGCGGTGGGCGCAATTCCCTTGCCGTCAGACCAACCGAGAGCCCACAGGATATCCTCGTCGCTATCGTCCTGGGACAGCTGGAACATGCGCACATGGCTGGCATTGCGCGGGTCAGCCAGGATGGTGGCAGTGGCCTGGCCAGGCGTACGCAGGCCCTTTTTGTACTTGCGATCGGTGTCGGACAGGCAGGTGTCATCGATCTGGTCGGCAGGGGCGCCGCCGGGGTTGAAGGCTGTGAGGCACTCCACTTCCATCACGGTCTTGGGGCCAGATCCGCCATTGGCAGGCGGCAGCAGCGCGTAGAGCTGGGCGCCCTGAGCGTTCATCGACATGGTTTTTCTCCAGTCAGGAATGAAAAAGCCCGCACTGGGCGGGCATCGGGTCTATCTAAATTTCAACGGGAAACCCACCAGTCAACGTCGAAACTGGCGCGGTAACTGGTCGTCTCGGTATCGCGCCCCTCGGCGCCCCAGCGGGTGATGTAGGCCTCCAGCTCAATGGCGTCACGGATCGAGTCACGGACCTTTCGCGCGATGTCACCGGTGGTCGCGTACACGTCGACCTGCAGCGTGACGCTGTCGGCATCCGGGCGGCCCGCCAGGTAGTTCTCAGGGTTGCCGCTGACGATCTGCCAGACGGCATAGGGCTTCGTCACACCCTGTGGCGCCTCACCAAACGAATAGAGCCGCATATCAGTGCCGGTGCCGAGCAGTGCCGTGACGGCAGAGCTCTGCAAGCAGGCCTGCGCAATCGGTGGTGTCATCGGGAAGCTGCCTTCTTCGCTGCGCGCTTGATAGCGCGGTCAATGGATTTTTCGTACTCGGTTACGAAGGTGTTGGTCACCTCGCTGATGCTGTTGGCCAGAGCCGGACGCATGAACGGGGCAGCGGCCATCTTCTCGGTACCGAACTCGAACAGGCGCCAGTGCGGCGTCGGGGCGTTCTGGCTGAGATCACCGCCATCCTTGAGCACGGCGCCGTGTAGCACACCTATCCGGAAGCCGAGGTCACCGGTCTGCTTAAAGAGGCGGCCATTCCAGCGCAACGCGATGTTGTCCGATATCGACCGGCCGGTCGCCTTGTCGTCAATCCGCTCGGCTCCCTCCTTGGCCTTTTGCACCACCACCTGGGCCGCCTTGCGTAGCGCAGCCCGGCCACCCTTGCGCCGAACGTCGTAGCTGACCGACTCCAGCTTCCCCAGCAGGGTATCCAAGCCGGTGATGCTGAACTCGACACCATCAGCCATCCTTCACCCCCTTATCGACCAAGATCGTCAGGTAGTCGAGACCAGACTTAGCGTCGGCTAGTGGCGGGCCAACGATGCTATACACCTCACCCCGGTAAAGGATGCGCATGGTGGGTAGGACGCCAGGCCGGTATCGGATAACCATCCGACTCGTGGCCTGTGCCTGGCCGGCCTGGGCGGCAACGAAGTCCCTGGCCGACAGGTCTTCGACTCTGGCTGGGCACTTCTCCCAGCGAGCGACCCATTCTGGCTCCCCAAACTCCAGGGTCACTGGGTCACGCACCGCTTTCAGCTCCTGAATGTCGATGCGGTGCCGGAGCTTGCCGGCCTGCATCACACACCCATCCGGATGCGGTACGGCATCAGCAGGTGCTGGGACGCGAGTGGCAGTTCTGTGGCGGTGGTCCCTGTGACCACCTCCTCGCGGTTGGCGAACAGGTGGCCCAGCTTGAGCAGGCAGGCTGCTTGAATCGCCGGGTTGAGCACCATGCCGTAGGCGATGGCGTCTGCCTGGTCGTATGCGTCGGCCAGCGCCTGGCGGGCGTGTTCGAGCAGGCGACAGCGCAGGGTGTGATCCTGCTCGGCCTCGGCGGCGGCGACCGCCTCAGCATTCGCCTCCTTGGCTTGCCGCATGGCCGCCTGAACGCCGGCGCGAGCTTCATCGAGCGCCACCTGGTCTAGGTAGAAGCGGCGGTTGAGGAACCCCATCGCCGCATCTTCCGCTGCACCAAGCTGCGCCTCGACCAGCACCTGATCTTCCGGCTCGGCCAGCAGGTGATGCATGGCCAGATCGATGGCGATCACGGGCATGGGTTACTCCTCGGCCTGCGCCGGCTCACCACCGGCGATCAGTCGCTCAGCTTCCGCATTGGCTTCTTCCTGGTTACCGGAGAACTCGCCAACCTGGTTGCCTTCAGCGTCCACCACGATGTACTTGCCAGCGCCCTTGTGCTTAGCCTTGAAGGCGGCGACTGGCGGAGAAATCGGCAAGGCTACCGCCCCCAGGCTGCTGGTGGTCAGCACGCCCGCGCCAGCTGCATCTTCCTGCGAAATGGTCACCACCACCTCGCTTTCCGAGTCGTCCAGCTCTGCATAGCCCTTCTGGATCAACTGGCGTCCGTGCTGCTCGATGGTTTCGAAGGCCGTGCCCTCCACCAGTGTTTGGCCACCCAGGTACAGAGGTTTCAGGGTTTTGAGCTTCATGAATGCCTCCAGGGGCCGCATCTTGTGCGGCCCTCACATTGGGTTACGGAGTGACCGGGGCGGCGAATTCACCGAAGATGAACGCTTCCGGACGCTTGACCGCCAGCGCAGCGCGCTCTTCACAGCGGATCGAGATCAGGTTCTTCTCGAAGTCGTCGGCGTTTTCGGTCGAGATCACCACGTTGGCGTCTTCACGATCGAACAGCTGAGCGCCAGTTTGGAATGCACCGGTCAGGAACTTGCCCAGGAAAGCAGCGACCTCGGTGGCCACCACCGGCAGCCCCCACAGCACAGGACCAGCCAGGCCCAGCGGGTTGGCGAGGATGTAGCGACCCAGCGTGTCCTTGGTCAGCTCGATCTTGGCCCAGTCCATGAAGTGCAGGACATGACCGGAAGCCGGCAAGCGCGCCAGCTGGGCCTGCAACATCGCCAGGCGGAGATCATCGATGCCCGACCGTTTCTCCACTTCGAATGCCGGGACGTATTTCGAGGCCTGAGGGACGATGCCGTGCAGGTGAACGCCAGTGCCGTCACCAAACAGGATCTCCTGCTCCTCGACGTACTTGAGGCCGTATCGCATTTCGACATCGATGGTCGAACCCAACTGGGCGAAATCGTCCAAGATCTGTTTGGAGGCCTTGAACATGTGGGCGATGGTCGAAACTGCAGTGAGTTTCGACGCGAATTCGATGTTGGAGTAGGGCTTGGCGGTGCCCTCGGCCACGACTTTGGCGGCGTTGGTGAAGCCGGTCTGCTGTACCCAGAAGATCGCCGGGGCAGTGGTTCGGCCCGGGGCGATCAGGTCACGGATGAACAGCCGCTGCTTCGGCGCGGTGTCGATACCGGGCAGGCGCTGAGGCTCGACGATGCCGGCCGGAACATCACTGGACAGCAGGGCTGCACTGACTGGAATGTTGACGCGCTTGCCACCCTCGATGCTGGCGGCGAACTGTTTCAGCGCTTCGCTTTTGATCACGACGCCGCCCAGGCTGTCCTGGGCTTGCGGGGCACCTGCGGAAGGCAGACGCGCGAACTCCTGTTCGAGTTCGCCAAGCTGGGCTTTCAGCTGCTTCTCGGCCTCGGTCAGGCTGTTGAACTTGGTCGCCAGTTCGTCGACTGCGTTTTTGGTTTGTTCGGACAGGCCGCCGGCCTTCTTGGCCTCGGCCAAGGCGTTTTCGGCCTGCTTGCTGAAATCGCTGGTTGCCTGCTTGAGCTCGGCGGATACCTGCTTCAGCAGGTCAGCGGTGTTATCTGCCATGGGATTTTCTCCGGTTACTTGAGGGCTGCTGCCGAGAACCGCGACATGGCGGCCTGTAGATCGGCAAAGTGGTTGGCCAGATCGGCCGGGGTTTCGGCAGCGCTGCGCGTACCGGAGGGGGCAGCGCCAGGCGTACCCCCTTTGAGTTCTTGAATCAGGGATCGGCGCTCGGAGCGGGGCATGCCCTGCTTCGCCAGAATCGCGTCCAGTCGGCGAGCTGCGATCTGGTGCGGCGCCTTGGCCTGTGGGTCTTCCTGCGCGGCGTCCGATGGGAGAAGGCCGTCAGCGAAGCCCGCTTCTACGGCCCCGCTCCCGCCCATCCACGTCTCGACATCCATGAGGGCGCGCATTGCGGCGACCTCATCGCCGGTTCTGACCGAGTAAATGTCGGCCAAGGTGCCGTCGATCTGGTCGAGGAAGTCAGCGACTTCGGTGAAGTCGTTTCGGTCGCCTGCGGCAATGGTCCACGCGTTGTGGATCATCATGAAGCCGGCGCGGGCGATCTGGATTTCATCGCCAGCCATGGCAATGAACGAGGCAGCCGAGGCAGCCAGGCCAAGCACTTGGACGGTCACCTTGCCCTTGTGCTCGCGCAGCAGGTTGTAGATCGCCAAGCCTTCGAAAACATCACCGCCAGGGCTGTTGATCTTCACGGTGATGTCTTTGTCGCCGATACTGCGAAGCGCGGCGCTCACGCGCTTGGCGGTGACGCCCTCGCCCGTCCACCAATCCATGCCGATCGGGTCGTACATGGTTATCGTGGTGGAGTCGTCACCGGCTGCCGCCTTGATTGCGGGATTCCAGCGCTCCATCGCCTTTGGCAGTAGATCGGATTCGACGCGCGCGTGTGGCCGCACCGCCGGCGCTGCCGGTAGTGTCTTGAGAGTCATGGGTTACTCCAGGTCAGGCCGCTTTGAGCAGCGGCATCGATATCAGCGCGTGGGCCATCATTGGGCCGTCCGGGTTTCCGGCTTCCAGAGCCTGGGACGCCAGCTCTACCGCCTTGTTGATGGCATCCCGGTCATCGTTGTTGCGCGCCGAGACCAGTCGAAGCATGAATGCCGAGGCCGCCGGCGATACGCCTGCGCTGGGCTTCCCGAGTTGATCCAGAGGCACCAACGCAGACTGGACCGTGTAGGTGTCACCGCCCGGGATTGGCGGCAGGTTCTCAAGCCGCCGCACCTCGTTGCGAGACATCCAGCCATTTTGCAGAGCCGTGTTGTACCAGGCCCCGCGGCCGGCGCTGTCCGCGCGCAGCAGACCTTCCACCGCGAACTCGGCGAAGTAGTCGTCGGCATCGGCGTCGCCGATCAGGCAACGAGTGATTTCCTGCTCGATGTTGACCAGTAGCGGCCGCAGGCTGTTGGTGAGGAAGTGAAGGTTTTGCGCCTCAACCGAAGCAGCCCAGCTGGACTGCTTGTCCATGTGACCGACCATGAAGGGCGGCACACGGAACCAACGGCACATTTCCTCGATCCCGAAAGACCTGGACTCCAGCATCTGGGCGGCCTCAGGGTTCATCGTGATGCCCTGGTACTTGAAGCCTGCCTCCGCCACCATGATCTTGCCGGCGTTCTTCGACCCCATGAACGCCTGCATGCTGGCCCGAAGCTGCTCGCGCTGCTGCGGTGTGATCTTGGCGTCGCTGCTCAGGATGCCGGACGCCTGCATGCCCTGTGCGAACACCTTCGCCGCGGCCTCCTCGATCGCCATCGCCGAGCCGAAGATCTCGCGCCCGGTGGTTACCGGAAGCATCCCGCACACCCCGTCCAGGCCAAAGCCGCGGATGTGCATCAGGTTCTTCTCGGGAATGTCGCGATCCACGCCATTCTCGTTGTAGGTGTACTTTAGGCGCCCGTTGTCCTGCCGCTTCACCCTCATGGACTGGGGCAGAAGCGGCACCAGGGCGATGATCCGGCTGCCGATCATCTTCTTCTCGACGAACGCATTGCCTCGAAGGCAGATGCTCGCCACCACCAGCAGCATGAAGCGCTGCGGGGTCATCTCGGCGTTCGGGATGCGGCAAAGCACGCGGAACAGCGGATGGTCTTTGGCGACCTCGCGTGATCCGTCGGGAAGGCGCCGAAAAAGCTTGAGCGGCAGCGTAGAGACGGACTCGGACAGCAGCCTTACGCATGCCCATACCGTGGACAACTGCATGGCCTTGTCTACCGATACGTGCTTTCCAGATGCAGAGCTGCCGAACCATTCTTGCCAAAATGCGCCGTCCTTCAGGCCTATCGGCACCCCGAGCCAGTTTTGCAGCGCAGCCTTCACCCGGCCCGGTTTCTTGTCGGCCATCAGATTCCTACCATGATCGGGTTGTCAAAGAAGCCCTGGAGATCACCAGAGCCTTCCGGGTTCAGCGCCATCAGCGAAACAGCATCGAATGTCGACATCAGCGGATCGATCTTTGCCGAGCCGCTGGCCTGCTTGGTAATCGTGATGGCATTGCCTTGCGGAACGACACGGGCATTACCGACACACCAGTTCATCAGCGCGCTGCCGCAGTGGACCAGTTCGCCCCCAGCCACTTTGCGCTCGGTCGTCTTGATCGCGCCGTTGAGCTTCCAGCCCTGCGAGATGGCCACGATCTGTTCCATGGTGATCCCGCGCTCTCGGGTGGTGAGCTCGTCGACGATGTCGCCGATACCGGCCGAGTCCACACCGATTGCCAGCTTCTCCGGCAGCAGGCCGCGATCCCTGATATCACAGATGATGTCGGCTACCTGCTGGACATCATCACCTGGTCGATCAACGACGGTCAGATCGCCCGCCTTCTCGAAATCCCTCAGCACACTGGCGATATCCATACGCCGCTCGAACACAATGTTGTGCGCCCAGGCGTGAGCCCAATGGAGCCATCGGCGAGTCAAGGGCTCGCGGCCCAGCACTGTCAGGCCGAGCAAGTCGTCAAGACCACCACCGTCGATACCAACCGTAACCACTTCGGAGCGCTGCAGCAGGCTCTCCAGGGTCATGACAGCCTCAGCAGCCGATTCCCAGTGGTCAGCGCCTGCCCAACGGTCTGACCGCAGGTCCAGGCCGATCTCGACGTTGAGGTGCTTCGCTAAGAAGCCGCGTATGGCCCCCTCGCCCTCTGCCTGCGCCTCCTGATACTTCTGCTCGATCACTTCCTGATCGACAGAAAGACCCCAGTTGGGATTGGTCACATGGGCGTTTGCCAGGTCGCGGTGCTCGTTCCGCTCAATCATCTCTTTCGGGAACTCGTAGATCACGGGCAGGAAGCGCCGGTCCTCGATCTCCCCGTCACGCACTTTGCGCGCATAGTCCAGCTTGGCCTTGAAGGCGCCGGCCGGCGGCTCGTCGGACTGAGTGGTGCAGTAGAAAACAAACCCCTCTGGGCGTGACGCCAGGCCGCCGGTGGCCTCGACCAACATCTTCGCCGACTTGGCCTGCTTGCCGAACTCCCAGAGTTCGTCAATGAACACACCAGTCGCTTTCTTGCCAGTGACAGTGGCCGAGTCGGCCGCCACCACCTTCAGGTTTGCCTTGTTCAGGTTGTCGGTGACGATCCGGTTGTATTCCTGCACGTGGAACCTGGCCTGCAGGTCCTCGTCCGCATCGATCATGTCCCGGATCGGCTTGAACGCGTTGTCAGCCGCTTCCTTCGTCGGCGCCAGGATCAGGAACTCGCCAGAGGGCCGGGTGTTCAAGATCAGGGCCGTGAGCATGATGCCCGCGGCGATCGTCGACTTGCCGTTCTTCTTGCTCACCATCAGGAAGTAGTTGGTGATCAGCCTGCGGCCGGCGTCGGCGTCATAAGCGCCGAAGAGCGCGGCCACAACATCAAGCACCCAGCTGCGACAGGTATCCCCCATCAGGGGGCTACCGTCGGCATCAACCATTCGAAGGTTGCAAAACACGTCGAGAGCATCTTCTGCCTGCTCGGGGAAGATGGGCTCCACCGGCACGAGTGCCTGGCCACGAACGATCCTGCTCTCCCAGTCGGGGCACGCGGTAGTCCATTTCTTCATTTGACGGCCTTCAAGTGGCGTTCGCGCAGCCCGAAGCGGTTGCCGCTGGCCCCCACCTTCGCCGCTTCTTCGAGCTTCTGTTCCTTTTTGCCCATGCCGGACTTCTTGCCGTGAAAGTACGGGAGCGCCGACTGGGCGGCGTTGCGCCGATCAAAGATCTTGGCCTGGGGATCGTTCATCAGCGCCAGTAACCAAACGAGCGGATCGTCGGTGTTGGGCAGGTCGACCAGGTCGCCCGACTCGTCACCCGGCGGGCCGTACTCGGCGGCCTCGCGCTCTGGCGCCGGCTTAACATTTCGGGGCGCCTTTAACTTTTCCAGAGCGGCAACAACGTCAGGGTCTTTGGCGAGCCGAGAACCTGCCGCCGAAGCGCTGCCCGCCGCGTAACCTGCGGCTTCCGCCGCTTCGCGATTCGAGGCACCAGCAGCCTTAGACTCGACAAAACGGCGCTTTTTCGATGTTAACGCCATTAACAAAAACCTCTGAAACAGGAAAAAATTTCACGCGTGCGGGGGCAGGTGGTCTGGAAGCGAAAAGCCATGAACTCTCCACCCACCCCTCCCCTAGAATCGGGGAAGTGACGTGCTACAACCAGATGAAGCACGCCATTGACGTGCATCAACCGATCTGGCCGGCGGCCTCCTCGGCTGCCTTCACCACATCGTGACAATGCCGGCACAGGGTCTGCCAGTTGCTTCGGCTCCAGAACAGCTTCATGTCGCCCCTGTGCGGGACGATGTGGTCGACGACAGTACCTGCGGTCACCCGCCCCTCACGCTGGCAGTACACGCACAGCGGGTTGGCCTGGAGCCATTCGGCCCGCGCCACTTGCCACTTGTACCCATAGCCACGCTGTGCAGCTGTACCCTTCGCCGTTCGCCATGACTCCGGGTTGACCGTCGCCAGCCTTGATGGCTGCGCCTGCATCGGTGGCTTGAGGGACGTGAGCCTGGCCATCAGCGGCCACCGTGAACGGGCGTGCCATCCAGGTAGGCCAATGGCACGGCGTCAGGATCTACATCGTCACCGTCAGCCAGCGCTTCGATCAGCGCCAGGTTCTGGGTCGCGATCTGTTCGAGCAGGCTTGTCTGCTTCTGCTGCTGGTCCAGGATCTGCTGGAGTAAAGAGATTGCTTGCTCGTTCACGGGCCACCTTCATCCACTTGTTGATCCATTCGCGCCGGGCGGCGCATCCACTACAGGCCATTGCTCACCTCCTGTACCAGGTCAGCTGGTAGCACCGCGCATCGGCGGGTATCTCGGCGATGGGCCAGCGCAAGCAGCCCATGTACTTTCGCTCTGGCCGGGTGCGGCTCACACGCAGCGTCTGCACCAAATAGGCAGATCCGGCAGCAGTGGTTATGAAATCACTGACTGCAATGCCGTCGGCACCGTCGACATACAGCCTGCATGGTGTATAGGGTTGCTTGGCCATGTTCGATAAGCTCTCTCGCGCAATGAAATCGGCGCATCCGCGGGGACGTCGGAACGACCTTCCGCCCGGATGGTCGTAGCGGAAAGATCTGGAGAAACCGTGATGAAAGAAATCGAAGAGCTTATAGACAGGTGCGTTTTGTTAACCGAGAAGCTTGAAGGCCTACTGGAGGAGCATCCCGTGGCGTCCGGATCAGTTGTTTATCAAACTGCCGTTCGTGTCCTCACCATGCAGGTTAATCAGCTTCAGCAAGATGTAATTACCAAGGCAGCGCGCGGAGTCATCCACGAAAGGGATCAGCTTCAACCGGTCTTCGGTCGAGTGCTTCACTAATCTGGCGGAACGCATGATCAGCGTGCTCGCGCCACGAAACGGCGCATGTCTGATTTGTGGCGCGGCTACTGCGATACCCGGTTCAGCGCCTCATCAGCCTTGTCGGCTGCCTGGGTCGCAGTAGTGGCTGCCTTCGACGCCTTGGTCGCGGCGCTCTCGGCCTTTCTGGTCAGCTCGTCCAGACGCTTGTCACATTCAGCCATTGCGGCGTCGTAGGCCTTCCGGATCTCGTCGACCTGGTGCGACTGAGTGCTGGCCATCGACCAATAAGCAGACTGCCAACCCAGAACTGCACCGCCTGCAATGAGCACCACAGCGATGACCCACACCTCTGCCCGTCGCCACCAGCGTCGAGCGATGAATTCCAAAGCGCATTTGTCCATCAGGCTGTACCTCCAAGCTGTGCACGCAGCCTGGAGATCTCTGCGCTCTGCGTGGTCACCTTCTCAGTGAGCTGGCCCACCTGACACGTGAGCGCTTCAATCTTTCCTTCCATCCGTCCAACTGCTGCTGCCAACTCGTTGCGCTCCTTGGCGAACTGATCGGCGCGGGCCTCGGCCAGCTTTCGGGCCTCTCGCTCGGAATCGAGCAGTTCATTAAGCCGGCGGACAGTGCCGATATCGGCATTGTCCATAGCGCGATCAGCAGCGTCCTTGGACAGGAAGCGGCGCACCCATAGCAATGCGCCCGTGACAACGATGCCACTACCGCCCAGCCAGGTGGCTGTGCCTGGGCCCAGGTCGGTCGGGTCCATTTGCTTGCTCCGTACGTGAGAATTGTGCTCCGGCGTTAAACCGGCCGGATGCTTGCCCCCGGAATCCCTAGGGGTTAAAAGGAATGTTGGCCGATCTGGCTTCGCTAGAAGGAACTAGTAAATGCCCGTCAGTAACATCTATGTGGTCGCTTATCACCTCCATGGAGAAGCTCGCGAATTCATCGTCCGCGCCGAGAGGATGGATAACGCTGAGGCCTGGCACTGGGCTGCCTGCGAAGCCGGCGTTGGAGTCATCCCTAAGTTCACTGCTTCGGATATCAGAAAAGTCTCTCGGCCTGCTGCTGAGCGCTTCGGCATAACTGACGTCCAATGGCGGAGGTCCGGCAACCTATGAAATACCGCATCGACTACAACCTCAAAGGCCATACCAGATTCTGGATATGCGATTGGTCTAGCACGCCGAACGAAGACAATGTGCTGACCGCTCTCCTCCGTCTGCATGCCCCCGCTGACCCCTTGTCTGAGGCGCGCGCGCCGTGCCGCTTATCACATGATGATCTCCGCATTGCGGTCGCAGATTTGGGTATCTCGGATGTACGCATTGAGGGGGATGATTAGCTATGCCGGGGCACCCAGGCCGACGCTGGCAAGTACGCCGGTCACTGCGAGGGCGCCGGTACTTGGCTCGGCCATAGGTGGTGCTCCAGAAACAAAATGACCCGTCGAACTGGCGAGCCCTTGGATACGTGAAAAGATGGCCCCGTGCTATCGTCGAGTTTCCACACAAGACGTTTCACGGAGCGAAAAACGATGAAGGTAACCCTCAAGTGCGCCAAGTGCGGCAGTGACAAGTTCGAGGTTCCGGCTAGGCCGAACAACAACTCGAAGGTCACCTGCGGCAAGTGCGGCGCTGTCGAGACTTACGGAAAGCTCATGAAGGCTGTGGGTGACAAGGTCACGAAAGACCTGGAGCGGCAGCTCGGGAAACTGTTCAAGTGACTTGAGCGTTTCGCCCAGAGGGCGCAGGAAGTCAGCGGCGCCCTCAACCTCAACGTCGAGCTGTAGCTTTTCCATACAGCCTCCAGATACGAAAAAGCCCCGGCAGATACCGAGGCTTGGAATGGGTGCGGAGGGCCGGTGCTTACCCGGCTTGGTGGCCTGGATCGCTGGGTCACATACCCCAGACTCTCATCGCGTAGCCGATCAGGGAGCGCACGGCTTTGATCGAGGCCACTACCGACTTAGCCCAGCTGCCTGAGCGTGTCATCCGCATAAAAAAGCCCGCACAGGGCGGGCAAAGAGGGATCGTGCTTTTTTAAATCTGGTGGCTGTAGAACAGCGAGTACGACTCGATACCGTCGTTGGGCTGCTTAATGCCAGCGTTGGAGTAGTGAATCGCTCGGATGCCAACCTTCTGCGTCTCGCCGATCTTCAAGCCCGCACCGATGCGGTCTTCGAAGTTGAAGGCCGAACCAAAGTCCTGGTCACCTGCGGAGGTACCAGAGAAGACCGCCAGGCCGATGCCAGCCTCAACGAATGGCTTCACGTTACCGTTGCCGAACTCGTAAACGAAAACTGGCGCAAAGGACAGCGAGTGAGCCCCACCTGAAGCATCGCCTGCTTCCCAGTAGGTGTAGCCAGCATCCCAATAACCGGTGAGACGGCCAGTACTGGATTCAAACCAGCTTTTGTCCCAGTTAAAGCCAATGCCGACGCGCGCTGTAAGACCACCTTGGCCTGTCGCGCCAAGCGCTCCGGATAACTCAGCCGCCCCGGCGGACGCAGCGAAAAGGGAAAGCGCCACAACGGCGAGAACGTTTTTCATACTCACGGTCTTCCATATTATTGAGTAGCAACCTATCAGAATCATAGCGCTATCAAATCGTTCCCTCATACAAGAAAAATGCTTTTTCTGGAGGGCTACCTGAATCGAAGCCCCTCAAAAACACAAAACCCCGACACGATGGCCGGGGTTTGTCTGTGTCGCGTAACGTTGCAAGCTGGACACGCTGCTATGAAAACACGTGTTTATCCGCCCGCATAGAACTTTTTATGCAGCCTCTCGAAATTCTTCAAGGGCGCAGTCGATCCATGCAACGCCAGCCTTGATGATCTCCCGGGCCTTGCGCTCAGACATGCCCGCCTCCCGGCCGACCCTCATTGCCGGATGCTTGTAACCGTAGTAGGCCCACACGAAGTCACCCATTTGCTGGATACGCTTCACCAACCTGGCCACGGCGCCGTCCACCACCAGGGCCAGATCGTCCGTTATCACATGCTGTCGTGCGCCGCCCACAGATGGGACGTTGTCCCGCATGAGCGCGTAGAGCGGCGACACATAGCGCGGCACTCCCATCTCACACATACGCCAGAACCCCCACTGCTCGAGCAAGTACTCGGTATCGCCCAGCGCCTTGTCCACGTAGGTTCGTTTCTTCATGCAGCCCTCCGGGGCGTTGGGTCGGTATCCAGGCCGAACAGCTCGCACAGGAGCTGGTGGGCCGCTTTGCTCTTCGCGCCGCCCTGGATGATCCAAGCCTTGGCATATTGCTCAAAGCCCTGCACGGCTCTCGATCCGTGCCAGTCAGCCACGATGTCCATCAGGGCGGCCGACCCCATGCGTCCATTGGGCTTGTCCAGCATCATGCGGTTGCCCTTCTTCAGGAACTCTCGCTCTACGGGGGTCAGATTCTTGCGCGGCATGACCGCGATAGCGTCACTCATGGCCAACTCCTGGGTTGAATTCTTGATCGTGCATCCTCCCTTGGGATGGATGCTGTGAGGTGCTGCAACCCGCGCCGGTAGTGGCGCCAACGGCTACAGGCCCGGTTTTCTGTCCCGGCAATGTCTCGGTGTGAATGGTGGCGAATCCCTGCCCGTCGAGGTGCTTGTGCCAGGCCTCCAGCGCTTGGCGTTTCAGCCCTTCGGCCGTGGTATGGATGTAGGTGGCGTCGAGGTCTTTCATGGCGTGGTTCAGCAGCAGCTCGCCCACCATGTAGTCCACCCCGAGGTCGGTCCATGCCGTGCGGGCCACCTTGCGCAGGTCGTGGCTCGACCACTCGCCCTTGGCCAGATCAGTGAACAAGGTGTTGGCCTTGCTCGGACTCAGCGGTGCCCCGTGGCTGCCCGGGAACAGCAGCAGGCCGGTGTAACCCTGGGCAGCCTGCAAGCGCTGGTACCGGCGCAGCAGTGCGCAGGCCTGGGTGGTCAGCGGCAGCGTGTGCTCGGCCTTGGTCTTGGTGTCCACAGCCGGGATGAACCAGCGCCCCGCCTCGAGGTTGACGTTGCGCCAGCGCGCCAGCCGGGTCTCACCCAGACGGGAGCCGTGGCACAGCATCATCAGGGCCAGCATGCAGCCCGCCGGCTCCACGTCGAAGCGCTCGGCCACCACAACCAGCAGGCCTGGCACGTCATCGCCACGCAGGCGCGCTGGCCGTGGCCTGATCCGCGTCCGCACGAAGTCGGTGAACTTCAGCGAGGCCATGGGGTTGGCTGGCAGCATGTCCAGGCGCAGGGCTTGGCGGAACGCCACCGACAGCACCCCATACACCGAACGCACGAAGGACAGTGCATAGCGCTCCTGCATCGGCCACATCAG
This sequence comes from Pseudomonas sp. UBA6699, assembly GCF_002454615.1. NCBI lineage: Bacteria > Pseudomonadati > Pseudomonadota > Gammaproteobacteria > Pseudomonadales > Pseudomonadaceae > Pseudomonas > Pseudomonas sp. UBA6699. The sequence continues at coordinate 30,130 of NZ_DKJF01000058.1, read as the reverse complement.
GCGCTGGTCGATCGCCTGCTTGTTGGTCTCGGCCAGCGGCAGGTCACCCAGTCGCGGCACCAGGTGGCGATCAAGCGCCGACTTGGCGCTGGCCTTGCGCTTGGCCGACAGGCCCCGGTCACGGTTCATCCGGTCGCGGTACCAGGCCAGCACATCGCCCACCGTAGCCCAGTTGGTGGTCGTCGACTTGGCGTCGGCATCGGCAGCCCGGCGCGCCAGGATGGCCGGCAGCGTGGCCAGCATGGTCTTGGTGTTGATCCCCGGGTAATCGCCAGCCTTGCCCCAGCGCCCGCGCACCACGACGTGCCAAGCACCACGGGAGCGGTCCACGGTCGAGAACCGAAAGCGCAGTTCCCGGTGACGGGTATCGCGCAGCTGGAAGACTTCGCCGGCGGCGTGCCGGCGGATCTCCGCGTCACTGAGGGTCACGGTGAGGGTCTTGGTGTCACTCATGCCTCCCTCCTCGGCCACAGGTTCAGCCCTTTCTGATCGCCGGCGTCGTAGCAGGCACGGGCCTTGGCGTGGCGGTTATTCCAGCTCTCCACGGCAATCCGCATCACATCCACCACCTGCAGGTCATACAGATGCTCGAAGTTGCCCAGGGTCAGAGTGTCGATGTTCGGTCCTTGGGCGCCGCAGTCATGGCACCAGACGTGCGCCGAGATGATCGGGAACTCGTCGGCCGGGTCGAAGCGGTTATCCTGGGCAATCTCGGTACCGGCCTCGTCGCGGGCAGTGATGCACGGCGGGCCTTCGCAGAACGGACAGGGCACCATCTTGATTGGCTCGATCATTGGCCTCCCCCCTTGTAGCGCTGGGCATAGCTGCCGCGACCGGCCTCAACCTCGTCGTCGCTGGGCAGCGAGCCGGAGAAGTTGGCAAATCGCCCATACTGGCCTTCCTGCTGCACGATGCAGCTGCCCACACGCGCGTGACGGCACTTGGTCATCAGGATTTCGGTGAGGCCGTTCTGGCCCTCTTCCGTGTCCATGTCACGGTGCACCATCAGGATGCAGCTGGCGTCAGCCTCGATCTCGCCGGAGTCACGCAAGTCGCTGGACTGGGGCTTCTTGCCGGGGCGCTTGGTCGAGTCGCGGTTCAGCTGGGCCAGCTCAATAACCGGGATACCCATTTCCTTGGCCAGCTGGAGCAGGGCCTTGCTGATCTTGCCCACCTCCTCAGTGCGAGAACGGCCGCCGCGCTCAAGGCGAACCAGAGTCAGGTAATCGACAACGATCCCGGCCAGGCCATGCTCGCGCTGGCACTGCCGTGCTGTGGCGCGAATGGTGGCCGGGGTCTGCACTGGGTCGTCGCAGACAAAGAGAGGGGCATCCAGCGCCTGGGCCACCGCTCCGCCCATGCGCGCCCAATCGTCATCGCCCATCTTGGCGGGGTTATCCAGCTTATGCAGCGCAACCCCACCCAGCGAAGCGATGGCGCGAAGCCCCAGTTCTTCACCCGGCATTTCGATGGAGAACACCAACCACGGCTTCCGCACCTTGACGGCGTTGTGCTGGGCGATCTGCAGGGCCAGGGTGGTTTTGCCGCTACCCGGCAGCCCAGCGATCACGGTTACTTTCTTCGGGCGGATGCCCTGGACCAGCTCATCCAGATCTCCCAGGCCAGTGGCCGGCCAAGCCGGGGCATTGCCGTTCAGCTTGTCATCCACCATCTGGGCCGCGTCACCCATCCAAGCGTCCAGGCGCTTGTAGCCCTTGGTTTCGCCGTCGAGATCTCGAAGGTCAGCCATAGCCTGCTGGGCTGCAGCGATGACCTCGCCCGTGGGGACGCCAGCCTGCACCATCTCTTGTGCCCCGCCAGCCACGTCCAGAATGCGGCGGATCACGCCCCACTCCTTGACGTGCTTGGCGTAGGCCTTCCAGTTGGCCAGTGAAGGAACCTTGCTGGCCAGTTCAGCGGCATAGGCCATTACGTTGTCGCCACCCGGGAGCAGGCGCTGAACCGCACCCAAGGTCACCGGGTCGATGGGCATAGCTTGATCGCGGCACTCCAGCATGGCCTCGAACAAGGCCGCATTGTCGGCGTGGTAGAAGTCGGCCGAGGTCATCTGGCCAAGCATGTCCTCGACCAGGCCTGCGTCCTGCTGCAGCGAAGCATGAATGACCGCGCCAAGCACACCGTGCTCGGCCTCGTCGCTGTAGAGTGCCCTCATGCCGCCGCCCTCATCGACGACCAAGTGAAACCAACCTGCTGACCACCGTTCTGCCGCAAGCGGTCGAGGGCACGATCACCAATGTAGGACTTGAGGCCCTCGGCATTCAGGTTGCTGATCACCACGGTCGGCAGTACCGCCTGGTAACGGCGGTCGATGATGCTGTGCAGCAAGCCCAGCTCGTACTCGCTGCCCTTCTGGGCGCCGACCTCGTCGATCACCAGTAGATCCAGGCTGCCAAGGTGGACCGCTACATCGCGGTCGGTGTAGCCCGAGCCGGGCACCATCGAGGCGCGGGCGATACTCACGATGTCCCCGGCCGGGATGATCAGCGCACGGCATTGATCGGCCGCCACCGTGCGGACGATAGCGCTGGCCAGGTGAGTCTTACCGCAACCGACGTTGCCGGTCAGCAGCAGGGACCGGCCCGCCCGGAAGTTGGCCGGGAACTGCTCGGCATAAGCCTGGCACTTGGCCAGAGCCCTGTGCTGCGGCTCCGTCTCGGCGCGGTAGCTGTCGAAGGTGGCGCCAGCAAAGCGCGGGGTGATCCCGGCAGCGATCAGCGCTTCGCTGGCTTTCTCGACCTTGTGCTGGGCAGTGGCCAGGGCGCGTTCTGCCGAGTCGCGGGGGCTGGTATGCAAGGCCTCCCAAGCGCAGCGCTTGCAGCCACGCGCCAGCATCGAGCCGTCCAGCTGCTCGACTTCGCTCATATCGACGCGGCCATGCACCGGGCACTCGCCGGAGATGATGCGTTTGGCCGGGGCGCGGTGGAACAGATCAGAAATTTGGGCGGCCATCGTGGCTCTCCTGGTACATGTCATCGGTGTGATGCGGGAGGTTGTTGAAGGCACCACCTTGAGCAGTCGCGCCGGCGGGCTGCAGAACGTCGTGCCAGCGCTCGCCGTTGAGCCAGGTCGAGGCCATTGGGATGTACTGGCCGTTGTCCTTGGTCCAATCACGCGACACGCAGTGCTGGGCTAGAGCTGTGATCATCACGGCCTGAAGCTCAGCTTCCGGGCTGAGCTTGTTCCATGCCTTCAGTGCGTCTTTGCGGCTCTTCTTTTTCGGGTACAACTTCCAGAACTGCTCGAACCCGTCTGCCACCGAAGTGCACATAGGTTTAGGTTCCTTGACTGGTTCAGAAAGGTGACTGGTTCTGGGGGCAGCTGCCGCCCCACCCCCTGGGTTTTCTGCCGCCCCAGGTGGGTTTTCTGCCGCCCTACCCCATAGGGCATCTGCCGCCCCACCCCAAAGGTTCAAGTGGAAGACGTTGGACTGGTTCAACTCACCGTTGCGTCGGAACTCCCGGCGCACCAGGCCAGCTTTCTCCAGCTCGCGGATGTGTGTTTTCACGGTCGAGCGCGCGATCTCGCATTGATCGGCGATGTGCTGATACGACGGCCAGCACTCGCCTTGATCGCTGGCGTTGTCCGCCAGTTTGATCAGTACCAGCTTGCGCAGCGGGTTGCCGACCTTGGTCTTCATGGCCTTGACCATCAATTCCATGCTCATGGGTCAAATCTCCAACTCAGCGGTAATCCGCTGGACAAACTGGTCGTAGGGTTCAGCTATGGCGATTCCCTGCTCTTCCAAAGCGGCTCGATGTGCTTTGGCTGTGCTGTAAACCACCCACCGTTCGCGTTCAGTCAAATGTCGAGCCCCGGCGTAGCTGGGCCATGGACACATCACCACAGACTTGGCAGGGTCTGGCTCAGTCGCTGAGGCCAGCCCGTCCTGATCGATTGCGAGCCGTTCAAGGAACGCCTGATTCACCTGTTCCCGGAGCTCAAGGGCCGGGAATTCGGTTAGTCGCCGAACCAGAACCCGCAAAGCCCACTGAGCCATGAGCACTTCAAACTTGGCTTCGCGTAGGGAGTCTTCCTCTGCCTCATCCGAGAAGAAGATTTCCTCAGCCAAGTCGCAGTGGGTCCAGGCCCGGTACGCGAGCTGATCGTTGGTCAATGGTTCGAAGTACGCCTCATTGATCACCACCGGATCAGTTGGCTTCCGCCCAAACATCTGGATCACGTTGTCGGTCATTGCGGCAACCTCGGGTTGATCTTGAATCGCCCCTGCGGGATCTCCGGGTGGGTTGCACGCTCGGAAGTGACGTACGCGCATTGCTCTACGAACTGGTCAAATCGGCGCGTGATCGCCGGCTTGGGCCAGATCGCGAACGGCTGGCCCCCTTCTTCGGAATGACGACTGCGCACCATGGCAAACGGCAGCGGGGCCCCTGACACCTCACGCATCACCGCGTTGACCACCCAGGCTGGAAGGCCATGGCGATTGTTGATGCGTTCGCGAATCGTGGTGATGGTCTCGAAGCCGCTGGGCACGGAGTCGAGATAACGGACCTGCTCCAGCCGGCTGGTGCGGTCCTCCACCTGAGCCAGAGCCTGCTGCTGCTCCGCCTGCTTCCGCTCAATCGCCACCAGGTGGTTTGCACTGGCAGCGATCAGCTCGGCCTGGGTCATGGGCCGGGGCGCAGACCCTTCCATCTCTTTGAGTTTTTCAGTGACGCGACGCCGGACAGATTTTGACTCGCGCATTCCAACCAGAAGGCATTGGTCGCGAGTCAGGTCGTAACAGTCCATCAGCGCCCCGCTTTGGGGGTGTGCAATTTTTCTGCATACCCCCAGTTCACCTTCAAGCTCGTCCTCGATCTTGGCTATTAGCTGATCGTTGCGGATCTTCGGCTCGCCAGCCTGCTCACGAGCATCGTTGATCAGATCGCGCAGCTGCGTGCTGGGCATGGTGCTGTCAGTTGAGATGGACAGATTCATTCAGCACCTCCCACATGCTTTGCGTCATGGAAGGCGGCTGCGTTGCGGTGCGGGTACAGGAAATTTCGAGTGTCGAAGACGACACGCTCAAACAGACGCTCAAGCTCGCCAGTTACAGGATTATCGAAGCCCCCGAGTGAAGGCACGACATGCGCCCAGTACAGAGCTTTGATCAACTTGAATGACTCGCGGGCTTCGTTGAAGCGTGCGATTTCGGCGGCGGTGAGGGTTACGTCCTGGACGATCTCGCCGGCAACTGAGATCGGCATCAGTTGGGTGCGCACGGTTAGCATGCATCACCTCCCGCTCCACGGACTGGAGAGGTAGATTTCTGGGGCGCGCGCCCTTCGAGGTCGATAATCGACAACCCGGTACCACCGTAGTTGTTGAGGTGACCTTCAAAGCCGAGCAATTTGTGATTGGTAGCCTGGCAATCACCGACCCAACGGTCGTAATCCACATGGCGTCCGACCTCCTGATCCGCCACCCAGCCCGGCAACTGGCCGTGGAGGCGCATCTCTGAAAGGTAGGTCCACCAACGACTGGCATGGTTTCGCTCGGCAATCAGCAATCCGACGACGACTGCGCGCTGGTCTTGGGTGAAGATCGCGGCAAGACCGCCGTCAAGCTGGCAAACACCAGTTAAAGCTGGCGGATGTTGATTTGGAGTTTCGTCGGTGGTATTTTTTGGGTGCATGAAATCGTCTCCAAGTGACGAAGATTCAAGAAGGTCCCCTGCAAGGGACTGGTTAAAGGCCCGCCTGCGAAGCGGGCTTTTTGTTGCCTGGTAAAAAGTCAGCCAGACAGCAAAAACAGGGATGGGCAGACCCTCATCGCTGGACCGCCCGGATACTGGATGGTTGAACAGCCACTTCAGTTGACTCTGCAAGACCGAAGATCGAGGACATAATTAGCTCAAGGTCGGCACGCGGTCTGTCTACGGCGCCGCTGCAAGGGAACGACTTGAGCTCGAACGCCTCAAGGCGTCCGCCAGCTCGCGAACGAACTAGAATTTGTCGGCCACTCCTGATGGCTTTGCTGATAGCAGCTTGGCTAGTGCCAAGTTTCTTTGCGGCTTCTTCCTGGCCATGCTGACCAACGAAATCCGCCAACTGAACTGGTGTCATGGACTCACCTGAGAACGGCTTACTGCACAAAAGATAACCGCCGGTAGTAGAAATGTCCACACTTGTAGTTTTTGACCTGCATAACCATCGGTTCTAGGATGAACGCATGAAAAAACGAGCCCTTACCCCAGAACAAGCCGAAGAGTGCGCCAAGCTCAAAGAGACGTTTCTCTCTCGGAGAAACCGAAAGGTCACCCAGGGAGCAATAGCGACCGAGCTTGAGATCAGCCAAGCAGCGGTTAGCCATTACCTGAACGGATACAATCCTCTTAACGCTCGCACGGCCGCAGTCTTTGCAAAGATGCTTGAGGTGCCGGTATCCCATTTCAGCCCTCGCCTAGCGAAGGAAATTGCGTACACCACCGAGGCAGCTCGTATCGGTGAAGTCGCATCTGCGGAAGACAGCAATATCAAACTCACTGCTCAGCCATCCATGTCTTATCGTTACCCAGTAATCAGCTGGGTAGCAGCTGGCGACTGGGCCGAGGCCGTTGAACCTTTCCCGCCCGGCTTCGCAGACAGGTATGAGGTTTCGGATTACGAAGCCAAAGGCGCTGCGTTCTGGCTCGAGGTCAAAGGTGACTCAATGACTGCGCCGAGCGGTGTCAGCATTCCAGAGGGTATGATGATTCTGGTGGACACTGATGCTGACGCCAGCTCGGGGAAGCTCGTAGTTGCAAAGCTAACCGACAGCAATGAAGCGACTTTCAAGAAGCTGATCGAAGACGCCGGCCGCAGATTCCTGAAGCCTCTCAACCCCGATTACCCGATGCTCCAGGTGAATGGAAATTGCAAGATCATTGGCGTCGTGGTTCGAGCCATGCTGAGGCTCTGACAGCATTTCCCATAAGTAAATGGCCCGCAAAAGCGGGCTTTTTATTGGCCTCAGAAAAAATTATAACCATTGGTATTGACCAACAAATATAACCGCTAGTATCTTCTGCTCATTGCCACCACGCATGGAGCAGCCGACATGACTACGAACACCATCACCTTGTCTGGATTTACAGGATTACTAGGCTGCGGAGCAGCTCCGCGTGAGCTGGAGTGCCTGTTAGCCATCGCTGGCGGCGCTTCGGGCAAAGAAGCTGCTCGGGCATTGGGCATCAGCGAGGATGGCGTCAAGAAGCGCCTGATCGCCCTCGGCACGAAATGGGGTGTCACCCGTCGCGCCGCGCTGGTGGCTGAGGCATTCAAGCGTGGCGTCATCAGTCCGGCCGTAACCGCACTGGTGCTGATCATGGCCATCCACGGCATGATCGGAGACGACCAGGCAATGCGTGTTCGTCGTGGCGGCAACAGCGGCGAACGGAAGATAGAAACCCGTATAGCAACCCGGCGCGCTGAGTGCGCCTTGGCGGTGGCGTGACGCTACCCGCCTGACCCAACCCCGATTTTGCGAAAGCCAACAAACGCGGCAGGCCACCGGCTTGCCTGAAGAAAGCTCCACAACCCAAGAGGAAAGACCCATGTTCGGTATTGGAAAGAAACTGTTCGGCGCCAAGCGCGCAGTCAAGAAACTGGAAAGCCGTGACTTGATGCAAGCCATCGTCGGCGGCTGCCTACTGGTCGCGGCGGCTGACGGCGAGATCAGCAAGAACGAGGCGGCTCAGATCGACATTCAGATCCGGGCAAACAAGAACCTGGAGCACTTCGGCCAAGAGATCACCACCACCGTGAACCTCTTCACCGAACAACTGCAGGCCGGGTTCCGCCTGGGGCGCATGAACATCATGCGCGAGATCGCGGACATCAAGAACAACCCTCTCGATGCGGAGGAGGTGTTCGTGAACATGATCACCGTTGCCGAGGGCGACGGAAACATCAGCCCCGAAGAACTCAAGGTCCTGGCCGAAGTTGGTGTGCAGCTGGGCTTGCGCCCCAAAGACTTCGGTATCGAGGCTTGAAGCGCAAGCATATAGGTCTGGGCGCGGTTGTAGGACTTGCCCTGTGCGCGCTCGCAATCGCCGCTGTTGTGAACTAGGGGTCGTGCCAATGGTACGGCTACCAGACCGAACGGCACACCAAGTTCGCGCCCTACGTCGGCTGCATGGTGAAAACCACCGGCGGCTGGGTACCACGCAACGAGCTGCGCACAACGCAATGAATGGAGGGGCGGCAATCGTCGCCCTCCCCCACAAGGAGTTCTGATTATGTTGATCCTCACCCGCCGCGTAGGCGAAACCATCCGCATCAACAACGATATCGCTGTCACCATTCTCGGCGTAAAAGGTATGCAAACCCGCGTCGGGGTCGGAGCCCCGGCCGGTGTATCCGTGCATCGACAGGAAATCTTCGAGCGCATTCTCGCCCAGGGCGATCATCTCCCCTCCACCTCTCAAAGCTCAGAGGCTGCGCCGGTCGATCCTCGCGACCTGTTCATTGCCGCAAATCCGATCGGCGCCAGCGAGACCGAACTGGAAAAAGGTCCGGTGAGCGGCTTCGTCGACGACCGCACCCACGGTGACTATTTGATTTTCTTGGCCGGCTTCCGGGCCGCCACCGGAGGTGAGCATGTCGGCGCCTGAGCGTATCACCCTGGTGCTGCGCGCCAGCGAAGCGGCGCCACTCACGAGCATCCTGCCGTTCACCAAGCTGGGTGATCTGGTCTCAGCTGGCCGAGGGCTGGCGGTAATCGCCGGCGCAAGCGAGGGGGACCTGCAGGCCAAGCTGGAAGAGCGTGATACCCAGCTGCAGGAAGCCGACACACTGCTGCGGGAAGCAATCGCCTACATCAACGACGACCTAGTCAACGTCGAGTATCGCGACATGCTTCTCGCCCGGATCGACAAGCTCCTTGATCGTGACCAGGCGCAGCATACGGAAAAGCCACGGGAGCAGGATCCATGAGCCAGGCCGGCCTGCTCCTGCTGCTGTGGGATGCCCTGCAGCACCGTCAAACCACCTTTGGCCAAGTGCTCGACCTGTCCACCGCTTGTGGCCTGGACGGTCGCCGGGTGCTGGCCGACCATTTTCGGAGGCTGCCATGATCAAGCACCGAGCAATCAACCCGGCTGCCCTCCCCGCCATCGGCCAGCCTCTGGGCGGTGGCTTCTACGCCGGGCGCCTGTTCTTCGCCGGAGCCGAGCACGCGGTCATCGACTCCGGGCGCGGGTTCGAGAGCCAGGCACAGTGGCAGGACCAGTCAGGCCCAAGAATCACCGTTAAGGGCGCCCAGTGCCGCCACGACGGTTACGCCAACACCCTGGCCATGGCCGAATCCGGCAGCGCAATCGCCCGCAAGGTCCTGGGCATGACCATCCGTGGCCAGCGGGGCTGGCACCTGCCGAGCATCGAGCAACTGCAGGTCATGCGGGCCAACCTGCTGCAACTGGAAGACTGGGGCCGGTACTGGACCATGCAACGTGAAGGCGGGCCAACGCAGGCCTTTACTAAGGCGGAATACTGGTCCAGCACGCAGAACGCCTCCGGCAGCTCCTGGTGCCTGCACATGCTCCCTTGGTGCGTGCCGGCTACCAACTGGGCAACCAAGTGCAAGGGCATTCGCCCGGTGCGCACACTGCTGATCAGCCAGGATGCTTTTGTGCACGCGCCGTCGACAGACACGCCACTCACCGAGGCTGATCTGCGCGGCCTGGCCAACCAGCAGGCAGTAGCCACCGTGCTCGAGCGGTTCGTGAACGAGGACACCGGCAAATTCTACGGACGCACGGACGCATTGGTGGCTGAGCTGGCGGCACTGGCAACGGCTGTCGTGACAGATCGGCGTGACAACCAGAACCTGGCGCGTCAGGTGGAGTAGATCAATGCGCTACATGACCGTCAGAAAGTTTGCCAGCGAGTCTGGCTACACCGAGGACGCGATCCGCTCAAAGATCCGCGACGGGATCTGGCGGCTTGGTGAAATTTGGCTAAAGGCGCCGGATGGCCGGACGCTTATTGACATGGAAGGGTATGAATCATGGGTAGAGGCGGGAGCGGGGTCAGGGCAGTCTCAGACTCGAGCATCGAGATCACGTTCATGTTCCGGGGTGTTAGGTGCCGCGAGCGCGTCGCGCTCAAGCCCACCGCCACTAATCTGAAGAAGGCGCAGCAACACAAGGCGGCGATCGAGCACGCGATCGCCCAAGGGACGTTCGACTATGCCGTCACGTTCCCTGGATCTCCCCGGGGCGCCAAGTTTGCACCGGAAACCAGCCAGGAAACCGTGGGTGGGTTTCTTACCAGATGGCTGGCCGCCAAGCAGAAGCACATATCGAGTAGTACGTTCGAGGGCTACAGGAAGATCGTCGAGCTTCGACTGGTGCCCGCGCTCGGTCATCATCTGGTGCTGGACTTCAAACGGAAGCTGGTACGCGACTGGCTGGATGGCCTGCAGGTAGGCAACAAGACACTGAGCAATATCCAGAGTTGTCTCAGGTCGGCCTTGAATGACGCCGTAGATGAAGAGCTGCTAGACGTGAACCCGCTGGCAGGCTGGACTTACACTCGTAAAGAGGCGCCGCCCCGGGATGATGATGTGGACCCGTTCTCGCCCGAAGAGCAGCAGGCAATTCTGGCGGCCTTGACCGGTCAGGCGCGAAACATGATGCAGTTCGCACTGTGGACCGGCCTGCGCACCAGCGAACTGGTGGCGCTGGATTGGGGTGATGTGGACTGGGTGCGGGGGGAAGTGATGATCAGCCGGGCAATGACCCAGGCTGCTGGTGGGGTGGCTGAGGTGACGAAGACTGCTGCGGGCCGGCGGTCGGTAAAGCTGCTGGGCCCCGCTCTGGAAGCGCTGACGGCGCAGAAGGCACACACGTTCCTGGCTGATGCAGAGGTCTTCCAAAACCCGCGGACGCTTGAGCGCTGGGCAGGAGATCAACCGATCCGCAAGACGATGTGGCACCCAGCAATGAAGAAGGCCGGCGTTCGGTACCGGCGCCCCTACCAGACTCGGCACACCTACGCTTCGATGATGCTTTCGGCAGGAGAACACCCGATGTGGGTGGCGAAGCAAATGGGGCATACTGATTGGACCATGATTGCCCGCGTCTATGGTCGATGGATGCCATCGGCAGATGTGGATGCAGGTTTCAAAGCCGAGAAATTTTGGTCATCAGTTAAAGCGAACGAAGGGATTAAGCATGTTGGAGCAAAGCCTGGAGACTAAGGATATTTTCTATGCCATCTCCAATTTTTATCCGGAACTAAACGTATCCATTAGGTTTATTAGTAAACAATCATTCAGTAAGACACCAGAAGAAAACTTGCTAGAAGCTGGAATCGAATTTGATTCGATACTGCGCTTCAAAGACCAATCTATCCAGTCCCTGGAGGGCAACGGATATACAATGGTCAATGCCGGAGGGTTTGCCACCAACTATGTGAGGAACGGCACAGTAGGAACCGCCGTCTTTCTCGGCCAAGAACCAGCTGGTGTTACAGAAGCTGAAGCTCCTAATATTTACTGGGCTTTGCAAACTATTCTGCTTCATCACGAGCTGATGCATGCCAAAGACCTGTATTTACAAAAAAACTTTGACAGCTCAGATATGAGCGTAAACTTAGTTAAAGCTGAAATCTACGCAGATGTGGCGACTTTGCGATTTTTTGAAAAGCATAAGAAATCCGGCGGAGACACCTACAGAAACCTATATGCAGCAGGGATCGTGGGGCGAGAAGGCACTGGAATCTATAAGCAGATTTTCAAAGGAATCACCAAGAGCTTTCCCGAGGCTCAGTTGCGAGCCTGGGCGTCCATGAGCGTGATACCGCCCATCAAATGACAGCTTTATGGCAGCCTTAACGCTGAGGCATGCGTAAATACTAGGATAGACGGGGGTTCAAATCCCCCCGGCTCCACCAAATTTACATCTAAAGACGTCCACGGACGTCTTTTTTTGTGCCTGAAAGCCAGTAAATACGCGGATCTCTACGCCATCGGCGTCCACGGACGCCCATGAGCAGCAACACCTTTTGGCATTCCAAATGGCATTCCAAGCCCGTAGGTGCTGATTTTTGGAAGGCCAAAATCAAGTCTGGAATGCCAATGTGCGCACAAGCTACCCGCCTCTCTGAATTCAAAGTCAAATCTGCCAAGCCTGCTGAAAAGGACTACGTCCTATTTGATAGCGGCGGACTTCAAATGCGAGTGAGAAGCAATGGCTCCAAGCTGTGGAACTTCAACTACCGACACCCAGTGACGAAGAAGCGGATCAACATGGGACTGGGAACCTTCCCCGAAGTCTCGTTGGCCCAAGCACGCAAGGGTTCCGTTGAAGCGAGGGAAGCACTTGCCCACGGCATCGACCCTAAAGAGAAGCGGGATGCTGTGCTGCAAGCTAAACAAGCTGCGACTGAGCACACACTTCAGAATGTGGCGACGTCCTGGTATGAACTGAAGAAGGATGCTGTGACGCCGGCCTACGCTGAGGACATCTGGCGCTCGCTAACATTGCACATATTCCCGGACTTGGGCTCCACACCGATCTCAGCCATCAACGCACCGCAAGTCATCAATCTGCTCCGACCACTCGAAACCAAGGGCAGCCTTGAAACCGTGAAGCGGCTGACGCAGCGGCTCAACGAAATCATGACCTACGGGGTCAACTCGGGACTGATTCACGCGAACCCGCTCAGCGGTATCCGCTCCGTCTTCAAGAAACCGAAAAAGAAAAACATGGCGGCACTGCCCCACGATGAGCTGAAAGAGCTCATGGTGGCAATCGCCAATGCCAGCATAAAAAGAACAACCCGCTGCCTGATCGAGTGGCAGCTCCACACCATGACCCGGCCAGTGGAGGCAGCAACCACCCGCTGGGCAGATATCGACATCGAGAAGAAGATCTGGACGATCCCTGCGGAGCGTATGAAGAAGCGCCGCACGCACATTGTCCCGCTCACAGAGCAGGCTCTCGCGCTCCTGGAAGCGATCAAACCCTACAGCGGACATCGGGAGTATGTGCTCCCCGCAGACCGGAACCCCCGCACCCACTGCAACAGCCAGACTGCCAACATGGCGCTGAAGCGAATGGGCTTCGAGGGGCGTATGGTCAGCCACGGCATGCGCTCGATGGCCAGCACCATCCTCAACGAGCATGGCTGGGATCCCGAATTAATCGAGGTAGCACTTGCCCACGTCGATAAGGACGAGGTTCGCAGCGCCTACAACCGTGCGGACTACATCGAACGGAGACGCCCAATGATGGCCTGGTGGAGTGAGCACATCCAGGAATCAGCGACGGGCAATCTATCGGTATCAGCTATCCAGGAGAATCGGGACAGAAAAGTCGTTTTGATACGCTGACCATCAAACTGCCCCAAAGTAACCGGTCGCAACAGGCTACAAAAGGCCAGAAGCGGTCAATTTAGGGCGATTGGTTTCGGCTGTGAATCAGCCGATCAATGCAACTCACAAGCTAAACCTGACTGCCGGTGTCACATAGTTATCGATGAGCCTACCCTACTCCTCGCCGCTATTTTCTGATGTGAATCGATAAGTCAGCGCTTTAGCAGCGAGCACGCCCGCGAACTGAACAGATGCGGTTGGCCGCAATGCGAGCTTGTCCAAAGGATTTGTGATTATCCGCACCTCGGGATCGCCTACCCCTGCTTGAAGATTTCCAATCACAACGAGAAAGAAATTGGGAGTAGTCCGAGCCCTTTCTATCTGGCTGGGCTCAAGTCGAATCACGTCTGGGATGGCGCCCGCATACACCTTGTACTCATAGAGGTTGTTGAACATGTCGATAGCATCTGCTCCGACGTTATGTTGATTGCGAATGTCGACGATCTCGCTTTCGTCGAGCCCAAGAACCCAGCGGCAGATCTCTGCGCCAAGGCTCTCCTGCTCTTCTTGCGTATAGTTACGCGGGGACGCCCCAGCTCCTGCTTTTCGCTTCGCTTTAGGCCTGTTTCTATCGACTTCCTGCAGCAGAGGACTGTCCTTTCTCCGGTTGTCTGGGGGCACAGAGCCTTTCGAGTTAGATCCCTCAAGAATCTGCCCGGCGGAATTCTTCAGTTTCAGTTTCGAAAGATCTACCAGGGTCTTGGGAGACTTCTTCCGCGCGGTTTCTTCTTCCGCACTCTCGGTCTGCTTGCCTCCCAGCTTTGCACTCAACTTCTTCTGACGACGTCGCTCCCACTCCTCTGATAGCTTTAAAAGCCCGGCACCAGCAGATGCCTCTCGCTCGGCCCGAGCTTGCTTTTGCTCAGCCTCCAGACTCGCGGCTGTTTTGATCACCTCCGCTCGGTGCCCCGCTTTTGCGGCCGCCCAAGCAGCCAGCCAATCATGAGCCATCCTCCGCATATCGCTGGCAAAGACTGTAGCGATCGCGTACGCGCCGGAATCTGGATCGCCGAGATCGTCCGGATTGGAGATGTAAAACGTGGCTGCATCCGTGTCGATCCAAGCCTTCGGCGTGAAGGACAAGACCTTACCGGGTAGAAGATCGGCCAATTCAATGGTTAGGTCGTGCAGAACGCAGACATTGAATCGCGATAGCGCGTCCCATGACACTCGTATGCTGGCTTCACTGTAGGAGTCGCTCAACGCTAGGTCTCTACGCAGGTTGGAAACCGCATTAGAGAATAGGCGGGTGAGTTCGGGGTCGTACTCTGCATGCTCGGCTCCTTTGACCCACGCCTGGGAGGCGTCGATGCGCGTAAGCCCGTATGGTTCGACCAGCGCTTCTAGTTGCGCCAGCGCTCCGCCTGGGTTCCAGACCGGAATCTGGCCTGCCAAACCGCCAGCGATAAGCGGATTTTCAACCGCGAAGATGGGGCGTACCGACAACCAGCGATCGCCTACCCACACAGGGCTTCTAGCTAGTTTTCCTCGTTGATCGATCGGTGCTCCAGCAAGAATGCGCAATGCCTCGAGCATCACGAGGCGTTGGTCTTCGGTAAGAGTATTTCGCTTGGCTAACTTACGGAGCGTCTCCTTTGCGTCTGTTACATCCGGTGGGCGGATCTCCAGCGCTTTCCACAGCGGATCTGTACCATCGATGGCGGGAACGAACGGCTGCATTGGCCCAAACACGGCGCGCCCACTTCGGACGACTGACGGCCGCCGCCACCCGACGTTGGTTGCAATCAGCCCCTCACCCTTCCCGAACTCTGAACGCAGTGCGCTGAGGGTCAATTGGCCAGGTCGGCGGGATGTACCTCGACCGGAGAGCTGGGTTGCAAGCGCGCGATATAGAGGTGCTGCATGATCTGCAGCGGCGGTCGCATCATTAAAAAACTCGTCCCGAATCGCGCAGAGTTTATCGAGGAGTTGGTCAGGACGTGGATCACCCGCAACCCCCAGAGTGGCAAGCACTTCCTGATACGCGACATTATCAAGTTGGCCATTGAGGTATCCGGCAGGGTTACTTCCGAAAAAGGCCTCGGTAGCTGCCGTCCGGATCCGGAGATGGTCGGGTGCAACAGCGGCTCCGCTGGCAGAAGTGAGCCAAGGAATCGAAGCAGCCTTCGCCACCCACCACGCATCGACATGACCCCTATCCTGCCAGGAGCGGTAATCGCTGACTGCGCGCACTTTGGTATCTGAAACGAGACGATCCCAGGCTCGATTAAGACTGTTCAAGACTGCGCTTGCGCGGCGGACCCTGTCGGTGGTTTTCTTTTCATGTGCAATGTTCAAAAGCACTGCATCCAGGTGGGGTGACACTAGATCCGCCAGCGTATACGTTGCCCCGGCATCCTTCATCTGGAGATTTCGGCGTTGCGGTGAGCTAGTGCTGAGGCGAGGGACTCCCGGCTCGATATATGCAAAACGTTGAACGTGCGCTGAATGCTTGGTCAGCCGGGGAGCAGTCTCAGCCCCCATATAGCGAAACAGACGCTGAGCCCCGATCCCTTCACGGCCGGACTCGGCGCGAAACTTCTCCGCATATCGACTGTGAAGCCAGACCAGGCCGGGAGTTTTGCCCGCGGCCACTTTCCATGCGTTCGTCTCACGCTCGATGATGTAGGCCTCACTCGGTCTCGCGGCCATGAGTATTTTCTTTCCGGCCTCGTCGTAGGTGATAGCAGCGAATCGGACCGCCCGACCGATACCTTCTCCCAACGTTTGGCGATCGCCAATTGACAGTTGCTCAAACGCTTTTCGTAACCCGTCAGCCTGTTCGTCGGTTAATGGTGTATTGAGTTCAACGCCGTTGTTGCCGGCTTTCGCGAGCACACCCAATGCCACCTTATTGGTGGCCTCGATCAGAAGCCGATCACCTCTGTGGAGCCATTCCCGTACGCTCTTCCATCCCGGCCGCTCCCTGTATGCCGGATGAAGTCGTCGACCGATGTCGAGAATGTCCCACAAATTTTCGGCTTCTTCAGGCAGCAGCACGCCAAGTCCGATGACATCTATGGGGGTGACTCGGACGGAGTCATTCAGAACGAGGCAGGGACGATTTTCCAGTTCATTCGTGGAGTTTTTATCTACAGCGATAGCGACAAGGTCCGCCACGAATGCAGGAGAGCAATGGACGTCGTCGAGTAGTTGAAGGGCGTCGACCACCTCTACGAGTGTCGGCGCTTGCGCTCCGATGCCGCGGAGCTCTTCAAGGGCATCTCGCCAACGGTTGTCGCCTGATCTTACTGCCGCGATAACTGTTCCAGCGGTGCCGGCGACGGTCTTGACATTGTGAGGGGTCAGGACATGCTCAAGTTCAGGGACTTCGTACGATAGTTCATGAAGGTGATAGCGCTGCTGACCGTCCTGTAGAGTAATTTTCTTGGCAAATGTCGTTCTGGCATTTTCCATCAAATGACGGTCAATTTCGGCTCGCAGTAATCCAACTGTTTGTCCGTCGTCATCCAAATCGCTGTTCAGGGGAATCGCAGCCCATGCGGCAGCAGGATTGCGCTCAAAGTGTTCAAGCACAGCGTCAAGCCACAGGGCGCTCAGCGGCTCAACTAATGAGTGATTCCATGGATCGTCAGAGATGTCTCGGCGGCTGGTCAGTGGATCAAACTGGGCCATCATTCGAAATGGCAGGCCGATTGGACGTACCGGAAGGCCAACATGCAAATGTCCGGCGTCTAACCCGACGAGAGAAAACGCAATAGCGATTGGTGTGTAACGCGTCTGGGCCTTGCGTGCTCGAGCGTGGCCCGTGGGCACCCGGACTGATCGTGAATAGATGACCCACTCGCGAGAGTCGGAGGCCTTGGCAATACGCCGAGTCATCTCACCACCCGTGCTCTTTACAGTCTCAGGAGCGGTGCGATCTATGTGGAGTCTGGCTAGCACATCACCGGTAGCCCCTCGCAACGTCACAGTATTGAGAGAGGACAAGAAAACCAATCCGGCATCACTCCAATGCTTCAGCCACTGGGCCACGATCGCTGCGGTTGATGCGTCAGCCTCCAATGGGATCACGAACGTGGTCATGGCGTCCGTTGGCTCTTCGCCCGGCCACGTCACATCGCTTTTGGCAACCGACAGATCGTTTGCCTGGTAACGAACGCGAAAATGGCCCTGATGGACCTCAAGGATCTCTGACAGCGCATGAAGTGTTTTCAAGCCAATTCCAAATCGACCCAACTGGTTCGGATCGTCGAATTTGAGGCTTAGCCAGGGAATCGCGAGTGCCCACACGTCGTGAAGAGTAAGCCCGGCCCCGTTGTGCCGAAACATGAGGCGCGACCCGTTCACGTCAACTACAAACTCTGCAGATGTTGCACCGAGATCGTCGGAATTTTGAATGAGCTCAGCAAGCCCTTGCAGCCGATCATCGCTGATATGACCAGCACTCGATTCAGCATTGGCCAGAGCATTCCGAATGCTTGCAGGTAGCGTCTTGAGTTGGGTCGAAAGTGCTGCGACACCAGCGTCTGCAGCAAGTCCATCTAGAGGAACAAACGAAAAGGCACGACGCGTTGCGGGGTCGTGGTGAACGACTTCGCGGGCATGCCATTGTGAATCCTCAGCAGTAAAGATCCGCTGCTCCCGCTGTAGTGCCATTGCGTCACCTAGTTCGTGATTCTTCGTTTTCGCCAAACCAATCTGCAGGCACAACCCTTTCGCACGTCCCACAAGGTCGAACGAATTGACTGGAGCCTTTGCTGTTGCTGAAGCGGTGTGAGATCTCTTGGAAATGAAATAAGTCGCCTAAGCCGTTGCGCTCGGAAATACCGCCGGCACTAGGTCTTTGTGAAATTTTGCCTCAGCGGGCAGTGAAATGACTTTCAAGCTTTTCTTTGCTCGCCCCACCGCGACCAGCTCCGCAACTGGGCCTTGGCCATCGCCTGCCAGGCAATCCAGATGACCTAGGATAATGACTGAATCACGAGCCCTTGATAGCGCCACATTCAGGCGATGGCGATCCAGAAGAAACTGAGTGTCTCCGCTTGCGCGGGTCATCAGCAGAATCACCATGTCGGCTTCTCCGCCCTGTACGGCATCAACAGTCGCAACAGACAATTCGAATGCGTATTGCTTGCCTTCCGTATCTTGGGTGACGATTTCCAGCTGCCCTTTGTAAGGGCACACAATCAATAGCTTCAAGGGAGTTTTTGTCGCTCTCACCTTTTTGTGCAGCGCATTCAGCAGTTGGTAGAGCGCAGCGCGTTCGGTGGAGTTAACCAGCGATGAAGGAGAATCTCCTGTACCTGCCTTCTTGTGCCGATAGTTCTGCATCTTGGAAAAGTCTACAAATAATGCGCGGGCAGCCGTCAGCGCCCAGGTACCACCCTTGCGGTGCGATCGCAGTTGGTCTTCATAAAATAGCGCGCTGACCAAGTCACCGATATCTTCATGCATTCGGTACTGTACGGTCAGCATTCCCTTGGCCTGTGGTTCCAACCCTTCATACAATTCCTGGAAGAAATTTTTGCGCAGTAGGGTTTCCACCTCCGCCAGAGGCAATGTATAGCCAATGCGCTCATCCAACACATCGGTAGTCACCGTGGGTGGCAGCTGGTTGTGATCCCCAACAAGGACTATCCGCCGAGCAATGGCAGCCGGAATCATTAGCTCGGCAGCAAAGGCTTTGCCTGCTTCATCCACGATCACCCAATCGAAAGGTTCCTTAATCAAAGCAAAGTCAGTACGCGCCATCCCTGTGCAGGTGGCACCGTGAATCAACTTGTCGCGGAACGTCCAGCGACTTGCCGCTTCGCGCCCCTTGCGAGACTTCAGGAGGGACAACCAAGTATCGTGCAGCTGGGGATTGATTTGCGCATCTCCTGCGCTCAGTGCATCGATTTTGATTTGATGCCAGTTGGCTTCAAGCGCTTCACTGATCTTGTCCTCCTTACCGTAGCGAACGGTGACAGGCCTTAAGTACTCTGCGGCCTTGAGTAGATCTTCAATCAGTTTAGTTACCGCTACGTGAGTAGGGCCGGTGATCAGTATGCGTGGCCAGAGATGTGGTGCTTGTTCTGGAAACAGGGTTTTGAGCCACTGCACCAAGGTGGTGGTCTTCCCAGCCCCCGGGGGTCCCCAGACTGCCAGTACGGGCTCTTTTGACGCCAAGATTTGGAGTACTGCTTCCTGTCCCAGATTCGACGTCTCGACGGGCTCAGGGTCAAGTGTAAAGATCGCACTGTGCACCGAAGGCGCTACAAAATCGCCGGAAATCGCCTTTTCAAGTGCTTTGGAGAGCGTTTCCTTTTGACTGCCTTCCCTGACTAGTTCAAGCCTAAACAAATCGAAGGGGTTGATCTCAGCTTTATTCATCCGTTTATGCGTGGCCAGCGTAAATTCGCAAATACCAAGCTGGGGATCTAGAAGCTTGAACGATTGCAAAGACCATACTCGATTTTGTCCGACGGCCCGCAAACGAGGTGCGCCTTGCTCACTCAGTGCAGTTTTCAACCAGTTAGGAATGCCTTGCGAGCTCAGCAGGCCTGTCACTTTGCGTCCATTCTCCTCGACCTGGCCGGGAAGAAAACCACAGCTTGCGCTCTGCTCCAAGTAAAGTTGCTGCTCACGGTACACCAATGACAGCTTGCGTAAATGCAAGGCGACTTCTCGCTGACGGGCAGCGTTTCGCTGGCCAAGCCGCTCTTCATTCAAGGCACATACGAAAGACTGGAAGCGATTGCGTTTGGTCAATTCGTCATCCTCACTCCCTATCAAAATAGGAGAAAGGGCGACGTAGCTGCGTAAAACGTCTTCAGGCGACTCACTATCCTCTAGCACATGCAGCAATCGAAAACATCGCTGTTGAGCATCGGTTTCGGTGACCAAGGCATAGCGTCCCAGCTGAAAGACGAGACGGCCGTCATCGTTCTCATAAATATGCCAAGGCCTGTCCTGGATTGCCGGTGTCTGAAAATAGCCCCACATGTTTTGGATCAGCGCTATCTGATCATCTTTAACGCCAAGCGCGACCGGCCACCAGTACTCCTCGAGCCCTGATATGCGGGGGTGCAATCTCACAAGCAAATTTTGGGACTGCGAGTCGCCGAGTACGTCAGTGAGTGTCCAACCGTCAGCGAATACCTGCAGCTCCATGCCGGGTTTTATCCATTGCCCTTCCTGTCTGCCAAGTGGCAAACGCAGGATGACATCATCCATCTGCAGTTGGGCTTCATTATTATCCAGGCGCACGACGGTGCCTGTCAGCGTCTCGCCACCGCTTGCTGTCGCCGCGTCCAAGAGTTTCACCTTGTCGCTGCCAATGCGGGCGAAGCGTTTCTCATGGTCAACTGCGTAAAAGACCCCTCGGCCATCAAAGACTTCAGACTCGATGATGTAATTTTGAAGGCGTCCAGGTAAACCCTGTGGCAGCGAAACCACTGCGCCCTCACAGGGATAATCCGCCGGCATTTCGAGCCAGGCAACGGTCGGCAACTGCGCCGGCACCTCGCCATACAAGGTACGAATGTATTGTGCTGTGGATTGGAGATAGGCGCGCTCAGCAGTGATGCGGCCGCGGGCAAGCTCGATTTCAAGCATCATCCGACGAAAATTGGCGGACTCACGAGCGCCGAACTGATTTCTCAATATGTACCTTGCACGAGCGTGTGCCCGCTCCAGCTCGCTGGCGATTTCCACGCGCATCGCCAGCTCACTTTCAAACATCTTCACGAGTTGAATCAGGTACGGACGAATAAGGGCAGCACTTTTGCATTCATGCATCGCGTGAATGGCGGCCAGTCCAGCCTCCAACGCTTCAATCTCGGTGTTAACGTCGTCCAAGCGCTTCCCATTCCACCAACTTATGGCTGTGGAGGTTAAGGTGATGCCCGCCAGCAATAGCATGAACATTAATTAGCGTTTCCCTGGCTGGACCAAGTCGACCATACGACCGACCATGACCTCAATGCTTGCCCGAATCTGCCGTTGATGGTCGTCGTCGATCAACGAAGGATCCATGACCGCTTCGAGTTTCTCGAAGGCTTTCAGAACCGGCGTGAGGACACTGTCGACCTGGTTCAATCTCTGGAGCTCAGGCGCCGTTTGTGCTTTGACTTTTTCGAGGTCTGCCTGAGCTTTCTGCACTTCTTTTTCAGCTAACTTGACGCGTTGCTTCCACTCAGTAGACGTTTTTTTCAATTCGACAGCTGATTGCAGCACACCAACCAGGTCGCGAAGCAGCCCAATGCCTTCAGTCAGCACTTGGGCGCGATCTCCACTAAACGCGGTTTCACGCTTGATTTGCTCCTGCAATGTTTTTTCCTTGGCAAGGTCAAGGGCATCGCTCGACTTGCTGACCGCGCTGGGTTTGGCGAGGCTGGCCGGCAGTTTGAATCGCTCATTGGACATGGCTAAGACTCCGTTCAATTAACACTGGTATTGAAATATTCCACACTGCGACGCAGCCCTTGGTCTGCTTCCATCAAACGCTCAAACGCCGAGTCAAATGACCGAGCATCTGGCAAATCGCTGCTCCTTATCAACGACAACTCATCCAAACAATGACGTGTCAGTTGCACGCATTGAAGCGTCATCCGTCCCACCACCTGGCGAACCTTTGCTGCTTGTTCCATTTCTTTTCGAGCCAGGTCAATGTCTTGGGCCAGCGCTGAACGCTCAAGCTCGAGACGCTTTTCTTCTTGGGGAATCAAAGCTTTTAGACCGTCTCGGTGCGCACGGGCTTGGCGCAATTTCAAGTAAGAGTCGATAGCTCCCAATACTGCGGATGCTGCTTCGATGCTCATCAAAACCGGATTGGCACCGGCCGAGGCTTTTTTCAGGCCCTCTTTAATGCCATGTCGGCTGGCGGCGGAGATGAAGGTCTTTGTAAAGTAGAACGCATGCCTTGGTATCTGAGTGCTCATAATTTTTCCATTTCAAAGCTGTACCCAACACCATGTACCAGTGCCTGCCTTTGCCACACGCTGGGCGATGTCAGGAGACATGTGTTGAGTGAAGTCCTCCTCACACACGTCAGCCTCTTGGGCTTTGATGCGACCATCCCGTGGCGCCCATACGGTGCGGGTTGCGGGCTCCCAGAAGAGTGGTTGCCCTGCTTCCAGATAACGAACCATGAGCAACGCGTCGCACCCTTTCTCTCTGGGCGCAGGCCTGAACGGTGGTTTTCCAACTGGTTGAAAGTTTTTCCACAGGCCTGCAAGCACCCAATGCAACGGCACATCAAGTTCCAGGGCTCTCCAGTTTGGGGTTTGAGACAAGAACACGCGAACGTGGGGATTTCGGAGCATGGCAGTCAGTTGCTCGCCTTGCGCCTCGCTGATTTGAGCGCGCATCAGCAAATTATCCGGCAGTTCGCTGCCCCTTAAACGCATGAAGCGCTTCTGCTGTTTATGGCTGAATACGGGCGCTGGAAGATGGCGAGGGTATGTTAGAGCCACTGCATGATTTGGGTGAATTTGCTGATCAGCAGGTGCTGCGCTTGCAAACAATCCACCGACGCCAGCGTCATTGAGCAGTTTTGAGGTGGCCACGCCTGCCAACAATCGTTCGCCCGAGCGACTGATGATTTGTCCCTCTACCAGGTCTTCCTCGACAAGCAACTCAACGATGTCTTGGACTGAAATCAACGGCAAGCCAGTCAGCTCGGCAATTTCATTGACGTTCAATTGTTGACCCAGTGCTTCAAGGACAAAAAGCCCTACGGCATCACAACGTCGGGGCACCCGGGCAAATGTGCGCACCTGAAATTCCATCGCTTTAAAATACAACGTGATGCACGGTGACTCTGGTCGCAGCGAGCAAGCCTTGATGCTTGCGGTAACACGCCCCTTGCGGGCACGTTTGTCAGTGAGCCAATTCTCCTCAAGCAGAAGATTGCTGATCTGCACGTTGTGCTCTTGAGCGATATTCAGAGCTTCAGAAGGATGATCAATCCAGCTCCAACTGATCTCGGCCAATGGTACCCAGAGGCGCAGTTGCCCGGCCATCAGCCAGGCGCCTCGATCATCAAAACGCTCTACCTGCGCCTTCACGATAGTGCCTGGTTGCAGATTGCTCAAAGCATTGCGTAGCCGAGCCTCAGCTAGCGCATGGACACTCCCCTTCCAACCCTTTTCATCAAGGCTGGTTAATACGAACTCCAGGTGGTCGCCCACGCTAAATAGGCTTACTGGGTTTTCGACCTTGGCGTTTATGCTCAACAATTCATGCTGAGGAATCAAGACAGATGTGTCCTGATACTTTACGAGCACAGATTTTGGCAAAATTTTTACCACGCTGCCTGCGACAATCCTTCCGCAATTTTCTCGACCCATCGGCGCACTCGTTTCTCTCGCTGGACGAGAGGACGTAGCCGTCCGACTCGAGCGCTCCGACCGAGAATTACGTTCTGAAGGAGAAGGCTCAAGCACGCTCAGCAGGCGTGAAAGAAAATCAAGCAATCCAGCATCTCCATCCATTGATAGGCTGTTTAATAGCGCCGTTAACATCATATTTAGGACTGCCCATGAGTGTTTTGCACTCAGGCTTTTTGGGGCCCATGGCAATACCACCGGCCAAGATTGGGTTGTGCCTAGTGGGTTGCAGTAAAACGTAAAGACAGTCGCACACTACATGGAGCACCAATGGCTTGGCACGACGATAATCTTATCCCCCTCCTCCCTGCAGAATCCGCGAATTCGCTAAAGTCCTTACGATGGAGGATTTATGCCACGCCCAACCCCATTGGAAGGTAATACCTCAGGTGCCGAACGGCAAGAGGGTGGCTAGGCCGAGTACTCGCTATGAGCCGCAATGAAATAAACGTAAGGAAGTGGCGCGCCCGCCAGCAGCGTCGCCACCTCGCAGCCTCAAAAAATGCAGTACCTACCTAGCCACAAGAAGAAGCAAGTGCTCGGAATAGTCACCCGTATTGGTTGTTTGCAGCTCTTCGTGACAGGCAGCTATCGGCCAAGGCCCCCTAGATCAGACGTCCAGTTTTGGCCGACTGTTGCCCGTTATGCCATTGGTTTCGCTGCTGAAAAGCGGCCATTCGATTCGAGAAAATCTCAATCACACATTACCGCAATGACATCACCACCCAGGAGGTTCGTCCCATGTCATTGCAGTGCTCCAAATGTCACCCCCCAAAAGTCGCTTCCTTCCATCACGCCATGAAAGTCGGCGCGACCATCGGCACCGTGGGCGGTGTTTCGCGTGGCGTCAGCGCGGCTCTAGCTGGTGGCCAGACCGGCGCAGCCATCGGCGCTATCGCCGGACCGGTCGGCATTACCCTCGGCTCCGTATCGGGTGCCATCCTCAGCGGTCTGGCCGGCGGTGTCGGTGGCTGTGCACTCGGAGCTCAGCTCGGTGAATCACTCGACCGCCACGTCCTGGCCCATAACCTCTGCCTGCTCTGTGGTCATCGCTTCAACCTGCCGGCCTGATTGGCCCTCTCTCCTTCCATTTATTCGTCCGGTCACAGCGCTTTATGCCGGCCTGCACTCAAAGGAATCACTCACATGGCACATCTCATCGAAACCATGACCTACGCTGGCGCTACCCCGTGGCATGGCCTGGGCAATCAGCTCACTCAGAAGCAACCTATCGAAGTCTGGCAACGCGAAGCTGGTATGGACTGGCAGATTCAGGAAAGCCCCGTGCATTTCAAATCGGATGCCGTCGGCCACCTGGGCGCGATCCACTCCTTCCCCGAGCAAAAGGTGCTCTACCGCTCCGACAGCAAAGCGCCGCTGTCGGTGGTCTCTCAGCGCTACCACACGGTGCAGCCCCGAGAGGTACTCGAATTTTATCGTGACCTCACAGAGGTCTCCGGCTACGAATTGGAAACGGCCGGCGTACTCAAGGGCGGGCGCAAGTTCTGGGCGCTGGCGCGGACGGGGCAAGGCGCGGCGCTCAAGGGCAACGACCAGGTGAATGGCTATCTGCTGCTGGCGACCTCCTGCGACGGCACCCTGGCCACCACCGCCACGCCAACTACCGTGCGGGTGGTCTGCAACAACACCCTGACCATCGCCCTAAACGGCACCAGCCGAGCGATCAAGGTGCCGCACAACACCCGCTTCGACCCCAAGGCGGTAAAGAAGCAGCTCGGTATCGCCGCCTCGCAATGGGACGACTTCATGTACCGCATGCGCGCGCTGGCCGAGCGCAAAGTGCAGTGGCATGAGGCGCTGGGCTTCTTTATGAACGTGCTGTGCGAGACCAGCCCGACCGGCGCTCTGCCGGAGCAACTGCCCAACGAGCGTGCCCTGCGCAAGGTCCAGGAACTGTACGAAGGCCAGGGTCGCGGTAGCCAGCTGGATTCGGCACGCGGCACCGCCTGGGGCTTGCTCAATGCCGTGACCGAGTTTGTCGACCACGAACGCCGCGCGCGTAGCAACGAGTACCGCATGGACTCAGCCTGGTTCGGCCAGGGCGCGCAGATTAAGCAACGTGCCCTGGATGCCGCATTGCAGCTCGTCGCTTAACCCTCACTTACCTCACTCCTCGCGCCCGGTCAGCTTATGCTGGTCGGGCGTTTTTATGTCTGCAGATGAATAACAAGAAAACAACGCCATTGGACTGCAGCACCCGCAAGTAACGCCCTGCCCTGCGCCTGGTCAACACCAAGGAGCTGCCGCGCGAGGACTGGCTGCAGATCCGCAAGCAAGGTATCGGCAGTTCTGATGCCGCCGCCGTGGGGCTGAATCCCTACAAGTCGCAGCTAGAACTGTGGCTGGAGAAAACCGGTCGCGATGCTGGGCTACCGAAGGTTGATCCTCACGATGAGGAAAACCCGATGTACTGGGGCAATGTCCTGGAGCCCATCGTGGCTTGGCACTACAGAAAACGCACCAAGCACAGGGTCCGCCGCATCAACGCCGTGCTGCAGCATCCGGATCCGGAGTTGCCCTGGATGCTCGCGATATCGACCGCGAGGTGATCGGTGCCGACGATGTGCAGATCCTCGAATGTAAGACCGCCGGCATAAACGGGGCACGCCTCTGGAAAGAGGGCGTGCCAGAGTATGTTCAGCTTCAAGTGATGCACCAGCTCGCCGTCACCGGCAAGCAGGTGGCAGATGTCGCGGTGCTGCTCGGCGGCCAGACGCTGGAGGTCCATCGAATAGAGAAGGAGGAACAACTCATCGCGCGCCTGATCGAACTGGAGCGCACGTTCTGGCAGTACGTGGAGACCGATACGCCACCGCCAGCCGATGGTACCGCCTCTGCTGAATCCGCCCTGCGCTGCCTTTATCCGGAGGACAACGGCCAGGTCGTCGACTTCAGCAGTCATGCTGGGCTGACAGCGACCTACATCGAGCTCAAGGCCGTCCGCCAGTCGATTGCCGACAATGAAAAGCGCGAGGCCGAGCTCAAGCAGATGCTGCAGCAGGCCATGGGCGATGCCAGCCGGGCGGAGTTCACCAGCGGCTAAGTCAGTTGGCGCAAAGCCAAGGACAGTGTTGGCCTCGATGTCGCTCAGTTGCTCCAGGACAAGCCCTACCTGCAGGCCAGGTACCCACTGCTGAAGCCCGGTGCGCGGCGCTTCTTGGTCGGCTGATTTTCACTTCCCTCACTCCCTTAGCCAGTCCATGCAGTTCGCGCTGCGTGGCTGGCCTTTTTCATTTCTAGGAGAACCACCATGCTGAAAGGCTTAACCCTGACGCCCCCAGTGCTCGGGCGGATTTCCATCGGCAAGGTCATCGAGAAGAACGGCAAGCGCCTGCCGGAGAAGGATGACCAGTTCACCATCACCTCCTAGGTACAAGGCAAGGACGGCTGGCTGCTGCACCCGCTCAACGACGGGCTGCGTCAGGATAAGGACGACAAGCTGCGCAGCATCCCGGTGCGCCTGCCGTTCAACGAGCCGGAGCTGAACTTTCGTGCCGACTACACCCTGTTTGATCGGCAGTCCGGACGACCGCTGTGCGTGGGCAACGGTGAGACCTGCAAGCGCATCACCCAAGACGGTATGCAGTCGCTGCCCTGCCCTTCGCCGGATGCCTGCCCATTGGCCAAGGGTAATGCCTGCAGGCCCTACGGACGGCTGAACGTGGTCATTGGCGATGAGGATCCGCTCGGTAGCTTTGTGTTTCGCACCACCGGCTTCAACAGCATCCGCACCCTCGCCGCCCGGCTGCATTACTTCCAGGCCATCTCTGGCAACCGTCTGGCGTGCCTGCCGCTGGAACTGCGCCTGCGTGGCAAGTCCACTCGCCAGAGCCACGCCACGCCGATCTTCTACGTCGACCTGACAGTACGTGGCGGTATGGACATGGCCGAGGCGCTACAGGCCGCCAATGAGCTCGATGCGCAGCGGCAAGCAGCAGGCTTCGATCAAGCCGCTCTGGATGAGGCGGCGCAGCGTGGCTTCGCCAATGGTGCGTTCGAGGACAGCGCGGAAGACGCCGGCACCATCGTCGAGGAGTTCTACCCCGTCGAAGAAAGCCAAGCCCCTATCGCCAACACTCCCCAGCGATCCGTGAAAAACAGCCTGGCCGAGAAGCTGGAGGCGCAAGCCCAGCGCCATACCCCACCGACTGATCACCACCAATGAGCCGACCATGCGCCTGCACAAACTGAAAGCCAGTGACTCGACCGGCACCTACCTGGTGGAGTCGCCGGTCACCGAAACCGACATCCTGCTGATGGCCCGGCAGTTGGCGAACCTGCGTCTGCGTCGGGGACCAGCACTGACCTCACCGAAGGCGGTGTTCAACCACCTGCAGGTGCTGCTGAGCGATTACGAGCATGAAGTCTTTGCCCTCCTCCACCTTGATAGCCGCCATCGAGTCATTGCCTTCCAGGAAATGTTCCGAGGCACGCTCGACGGTGCCAGCGTCTATCCACGCGAGGTCGTCAAGGCAGCTTTGGAGCACAACTCTGCCGCCATGGTCCTGGTGCACACCCCCTCCGGGGACTCCGAACCCAGCCAGGCGGACCACAACCTAACCCACAAGCTGAAGGAGGCACTGAACTTGATTGGGGGGCGGACGCTGGACCACATCATCGTCGGTCGCGAAGGCTGCCTATCGCTGGCAGAACAGGGTCACCTGTGAGGAGAAAAGAAGATGACGCTACTACGGATCTTGGCTGCCGCGTTTATGTTCGTTGGCATTCTCGCCGGCTGTCTGGCGCTCCTGCTGTTGGTGATTCTGCTGGCGCGCTTTCCGCCACTGCTGATCGCCGTGGTACTGGCGTGCTGGATCCTCTGCCGACTGCTGAAACCGTTCCGGACGTGAGAGGCAGCACCGACAAAGCCGCCCACCTCCTTGCAGTGACCGTCCCCCGTAAGCAACCAGGTAAACCCTGGTTGCTCTAACCCTCCCCAGGAAGCATGAAGATGAACAGACAATGTGCCCTAGCAGGGAGCACCGAACAGCATGAACGTCATTACTGGACTGAACGAAGCGCGGATCGACAGCCTCGTGCGCAGCCGGGCGTCCTTCGAGATCATAGGCCTCGGGGGCAACTTCATGCCCGGTATCAAGCTGGTTGAAACCAAAATTGAAAAGTTGGGGATGAAGTGCGGGGTCAAGAGCGACGTGCAAAGCGCGATGGTGCAAGGCGAAACACTGGGCGCCGCATACAGCGTCATGTCTGCACCAGCAACGCTGACCGTGGCAACACTCGGTATCGCCTATTGATTTTGTACTAGATCGACAAGAGCAACGACGGCAAGCCCGTTGCTTATCGCTTGGACAGCGGGCCGGCCAAAGGACAAGATAGCCTCAGCTACGCCCGAGCTGGCAATCTGCTGCAGGGCTTCTGCGAAACAGCAGCCCCCCCTGAAAACACGCTCAAAGATCTGTTCCGCATGCTCTATATCGGAGGCTTTAAGCAGTATTCGGCCGATCCGAATGGAACTCACATCCAGGTAGCTAAGGGCGCTGTGGCTACCCAAGCGGAATGGCCGGAGGCCACCTCCGCATGGTGTAACCCCCGCACTGACGATGACTGCCATATCAACAATCGGAAGGAACCCGCCACCGAGCAGGGTAAGTGGGCGGGGACTGCAGGACTATCCTTTGCTTCGATAGCAAGGATCAGCCCTAGGTTACCTGCTGCAGTAACGATTCGGAACTCCACTAGACTGATCCACACCACTAG
Organism: Pseudomonas sp. UBA6699; assembly: GCF_002454615.1. Taxonomy (NCBI): domain Bacteria; kingdom Pseudomonadati; phylum Pseudomonadota; class Gammaproteobacteria; order Pseudomonadales; family Pseudomonadaceae; genus Pseudomonas; species Pseudomonas sp. UBA6699. The sequence goes on along the minus strand of NZ_DKJF01000058.1, from coordinate 677 downwards.
ACCACCGCGGCTATCTCACCCACTTGCATCGACAGCCGTACTACCAATAGAGAAAGCCCAGATCTCCCTCTTTTTTGTCCTCAAAGGGTGCAGGGGACAGCGTTCCACTGACAGGGCTGGTCAGATGCGGACTTCGGTGAATGTGACCGAGCCTTACGCTAATAGCGTGACAGGTGCCTACACTCCGATTGCGAGGGTTCTGGATCATCACATCGATCAAGGTGCGGTTTGCACATCGGACTCCACCCATCTCACAACGACTTCTTCGCCTCGAAAAAGAGACCGATGGCAGTGATAGCCCTAAGCAGCTGCCTGCCTGAAAAAGTGTCCGGATGACCGTTAAATCTGTGCCCGGTTGTGCAAGGTAGGGGTCCAAATCGATGTGAAATTCGTAGCGGGCCAATCGAAACGGGTTCTCTCAGACGATCTGCACCAACAGAGGATACGTGCCTACGCTATCGCCGCAGTGCGCTCATGGCTGTATATTGATACAGTACCATCAACCATGAACGTGCAACTGGAGCTATTCACCAGTTCAGGGTAAGCTGCGAACCATGAAAAATACCTCCTCAAAAATCAGTCGGGTCGCGTCTGTTCACTTCTCAGGCCATGAGACGTTTCCACTGCGTCAAATGTGGCTCAAAAAAGCTTTCGACTGTCGGCGCTGATTGAAAATT